>CAZKJA010000226.1:0-6394 GCA_964552925.1 uncultured Treponemataceae bacterium | reverse complement strand
GGGCTCGCGATGAGTACCACCTCCCGTATCCTCGCGACGCTCGAGAAAAGGAAATACCTCGCGCGTCACGGGGACAGCCAGCTCTATTACCTTGGAACGAGGTTGGTACAAATCGGGGCTCTTGGATTCTTTAATATGGATGTCCGCAGGATAGCCGCACCGCACATGACGTCACTGAGCCGCATGTTCAACGAGGGCGTCAGCCTGTACGTCGTCATGGAAGGCCAGCGTGTCTGCGTCGAGCGCGTCGAGAGTACGCAGGCGCTCAGGCGCGTCGTCAATGTCGGCGACCGCTACCCGCTGACGAGGGGTGCCGCCGGACGGGTCCTGCTTGCCTATCTTGAGCCGGCCGCTCGGGACGCGCTTCTCGCAGCGGATCCCTTTACGGACAATGACGCTCTCGATGCCGTTCGGCGGGATGGATACACCGTGAGCCAGGGCGAGCGGGAAGAGGGCGTTACCTCCATAGCCGCGCCTGTCTTCAATGTCAGCGGCGATGTGGTGGCGGCCATCGCCATGTCGGGGCCTACGGTCAGGTTCACGGCGGATTTCACGGAAAAAGTGAAACAGGTGCTCTCCCATGCCCGCGCCATATCCGAGGCCCTCGGGGTTACCTACCGGTAAGCGCCATCAAGCCTTTTGGGAATCCTCCTGAACTCCTTCCCCGACACCTTGCGGTTCTTCCATATACTGGCGGAGATGCCTGCGGCGCTTGCGGTCGCTACGGTCGCCTCCATGGCTCGAGCCCATGCCCTTGAACAGGATCGTCGACAGGGCCAGCAAGCCCCAGGCCTGCCAATAAGCGATGCGTTTGAGGCCGAAAATCTCGGGCATGAGCCAATTCCACAAGAGCATCACCACATAGCCGAACAGGAACATCAGGCCTATCCCCAGGATGCCGAATCCGATTCCCATCAGAATCTTCACCGGCAGGCTGCGATCGTCCCACCAGGCGCTCGAACTGCATTCATTATCGCGGTTTCTCTCGGTCATACTTGTCCTCCTCCGGGTTCGACCCGGTATCATCATTCTTCGATCCAGCGTTTAAGGATCTTGGCGAGGTTGCGCAGGGCGTATCGCTTGCGCGCCGTCAGGGTGTCGATGCTTTCGCCGGTAGCCTCCGCGATCTCCCGGAAGCTCTGCCCGCCGAATACCTGGGCTTCCACGACCCGGCGTTGCGCTGCCGGCAGCGCGCGAAGGGCGTCGTTCAAGGCATCCGACAGGCTGGCCCTGACGAATTCGTCCAAGGGGTCGAGGCCTGTAGCGGCGATGATCTCCCGTAACGTGTCCTCTGTCACGTCGGTTTCGACGGAGGCGTACCGTACGCGCTCGTGCCGCCAGGCGTCTATCAGCCGCCTCGTGAACAGGGCATTTATCCAGGCCGGCAGGTTCCGTATGTCCGATACGAGCGGCAATCGCTCAATTGTCTCGGCATATACGTCATGTACCAGGTCTTCCGCTTCCTCGAGGCTGCGACCGGCTGCCAGGACTCGGGCGATGAGTCGGGGTTTCTCGCTCCTGTAGGCGCCGTCCAGCCTTCCGCGGTCGTCATTGGCGGCTGGCAGCGAATCTATCTGTTCCATGCTATCAATATCGACGGCCGAAGCGGGGTTTTGGTGTATGGAACAATAATTATTGTCGCGGTCGGCGCCGCATAGCTCGCGGATGCTTCTACAAGAGTTGCATTGTAAACAGCGCGACCATCCCTGCCACTATCGTCAGCAGGGTGTTCTTCGAGAACCACGCGACGACGATGGCGACAAGTCCAGCCAGCAAGCGTGTGTTGCCGAGCGCCAGCGCTATGTGGCCGTCACGGATGAGCAACTCCGGGAATACCATCGCGGACAGCACTGCCGGCGGGACGTAATGCAAGGCTCGCCGCAATGTGGGCGGTATCTCGAATTTCCCGAACAGGAAGATGAGGACGAACCTGATCCCGAAGGTGATAAGCCCTCCCGCGAGCATCACTAGCCAGATGTTCATTTCCTGCCCTCCAGTATCGTGCCGACCAGTATGCCGACGATCGCCGCCACTATCAGGCCCAGCTTGAACGGCAGCGCGTAGGCGAGCAGCGCGACGAGGCCCGCGCTGAGGGCGGCGGCGATCATCGGGCTGTTCCTGAGGTTAGGTACGACCATCGCGATGAATGTCAAAGGCAGGGCGAAGTCCAGCGGCCAGGTTTCGGGTATTGCCGCGCCCAGGAAGATGCCCAGGGCCGTGCTGATCTGCCAGGTGGTCCATAGCGCGATCCCGGCGCCCAGGAGGAACCAGTGGCTTGTCGGCTTGACTCCCGTCCGTTCGTATTCGAGGACCGTCGGCGCGTACGCTTCGTCGGTTAAGAGGTATGACAGGACTATCTTCCAACGCAGCGACAGATTCTTCAGGTATGGAGCGAGCGAGGCGCTGTAGAGCATGTGCCTCAGGTTGACCACGGCGATAGTCAGAAGGACGACAAGCGCGGGCGCCGCGTCGCGCACGAGTTGCGCGGTGACGAACTGCGCCGAGCCCGCGAACACGATCGATGACATCATCTGCGACGCCGCGCGCGAAAGGCCCGCGTCGAGCGCCAGGGCGCCGTAGATCATGCCGAAGGGGAATACCCCAACCAAGAGCGGGAACTCGGAACGTACGCCTGCCCAGAATGTCTTTCTCGCTTCGTGCATGGGAACTCCATAGGTTCGAACTGGAAATATAAAGTATCGGGAACGTGTGGTGATTGAATAGTGCTTGAATTGGTTGTACAATTGTACCATGGATGTAGTGATTGATGCTTCCGCGCTTCTTGCCGTCCTCCTCGATGAACCGGAACGGGAGATGATTGTCGAGTCGACGAAGGGAGCTTCCCTGGTGGCTCCTGCTAGCCTGGTATATGAAGTCGGCAACGCCCTGAGTTCGCTCATGCGTCGTCAAAGCCTTTCCATCGCGGAATCAATCACCGTGTACCATGCATTTGTCCGGATTTCCATCCGTTTGATCGAACCCGACATGCAGGCGGCAATCCTCGTCTCAGGCGAAGAAAGCATCTACGCGTACGATGCGTATTTTATCGTGTGCGCCGAGCGCATGGGTATACCGTTGCTGACACTCGACAGGAAACTGGCCAATATCGCGCGTAAACGCGGCGTCAGGCTGTTGGAGGCATGACATGCTGGTCGTAACGTATTCGGAGGCTCGAAAAACCTTCGCCGCGATTCTTGACAAGGCCAAGGAGGATGGCGCTGTCATTATAAAACGGGCGGACGGTAGCATGTTCCGCTTGAGCCCCGAGCAAAGTACGATATCACCGTTCGAGGGAATCGTGACGGACATTCACCTCGAACCAGGTGAATTGAAAAGTGCGCTGGAGGAAAGCAGGCGATCTTCAGAGACTCGGTTCGGAGCGTCCCGGAAGGCTCGGAAATAATGGGTTCGCTCCCAAGGCTCCTCGCAGACGAGGCAGGCTCCTCCTCCTACTCGTACACGATCCTGGGCGCCTTGCGTATGGCGATCTTCCAGGACAGGCCGGTGCCGATGTTGTAGGCGCGGGCGAACGAGCCCTGGTTGATGGCGACGGCGACGTTGAGTATCGAGTTGATGTACAAAAGCGGCTCGCCTAGCGCGACGTCGGCGAAGCTTTTCGCGTAGACCATCGTGTTGCGGTAGACCTCGCGCGTGTCGTTGCGGAGCGATACCTCGACGCGCTTGCCGTAGTCGACTCCGAGCCCGGCGAACAGCGAGTACGGGATGTTCGACCACAGGCTCCCGAAACGCACGTCGAGCACGTCTATCGTCCCCTCGAGCGCGTCGCCGGAGCGCTCCGCGATCGCGTGCGGCAACTCGACGAGGCTGCCGGCATCTATGCGCTCGCCGACGGCCTCGAAGGCGAGCTGGCCGGACGCGAGGCGGGCGCCTGTGTACGCGTACACGTCGCGTCCGTGGAAGGTGTACGACAGCTCCGACCCGGACAGCCGGTGCGCGTCTTCCTCGAGGACGCGCGCCTCGTCGATCCCCTGCAGCATCCTGACATGGGTGAGGGTGCCGTTGTCGGGCGTCACGATGAACTGCCCGCCCTTGGTGCGGACCGCGATGCTCCGGCGCGAGCTGCCCACGCCTGGGTCGACGACCGATACGAATACGGTGCCCGCCGGCCAGTACTGGACCGTCTGCACGAGCCGGTACGAGGCTTCCCAGATATCGTACTGCGGTATATCGTGCGTCAGGTCGAAAATCGACAGCGTGGGGTCGACCTTGAGCGCGACGCCGTACATCGCGGATACCGCGCCGTCCGACGTGCCGAAATCGGTCTGGTACACCAATGTGTTTGACAAAGCATGCCTCCGTGGATGGCCGGACGCGCCGGCTCGATGATTATAGGATGTGGCGGATGAAGTCGCGGGTGCGCTCTTCCTTCGGACGGGCGAACAGCTGCTCCGGGGGGCCTTCCTCGACAATCCTGCCGCGGTCCATGAATACGACGCGGTCGGCGGCGGCGCGCGCGAAGCCCATCTCGTGCGATACGACCATCATCGTCATGCCTTCGTCCGCGAGTCCGGTCATCACGTCGAGCACTTCCTTGATCATCTCGGGGTCGAGCGCCGAGGTCGGTTCGTCGAAAAGCAGTACCTTCGGGTTCATCGCGAGGGCGCGGGCTATCGCGGCTCGCTGTTGCTGGCCGCCGGAGAGTTGTCGCGGAAAGCGGTCGAGCTTGTCGGAGAGGCCGACACGGTCCAGGATAGCGGCCGCGCTTTCCCTGGCTCGCGAGGCGGGGAGCTTGCGCACGATGCGCGGCGCGAGGGAGACGTTGTCCAGGATCGACAGGTGCGCGAACAGGTTGAAGCTCTGGAAGACCATTCCGGCGTCTTCGCGGATGCGGCGCAGGTCGGTCCGTCTGGACGTAACGCTGTCGCCGCCTATCCATATCTCGCCCGAGTCGAGCTTCTCGAGTCGGTTGACGACGCGGAGCAGCGTGCTCTTGCCGGAACCGGACGGCCCGATGACGAGTACGACTTCGCCCGATTCCACCGACATGCTGACGCCGTCGAGGGCTGTGACGCCGCCGTGATCGGGGTCGCCAAAAGTCTTCACCGCGCCTTCGATGCGTATGAAGGCGCTCACCGGAGGGACTCCCGCTTGAGCCTGCGTTCAAGTACGCGGACGAGCATCGACAGGCTGATGGTCAGGCACAGGTAGAAGAACGCGACGACGTTGTAAGTCTCGAAGAATTTGAAGGTGCTCGCGGCGTAGACCTTGCCTATCTGCGTGATGTCCTGGACGCCGAGCACCGATACCAGGGCCGAGTCCTTGATGATGGCGACGAATTCGTTGGCGAGCGCGGGGAGGACGTTGCGTATCGCCTGCGGCAGGACGATACGGAACATCGTCTGCGTATTCGACATGCCCAGCGCGTGCGCCGCCTCGACCTGGCCCTTGTCGACGCTCTCGATGCCGGCGCGGAATATCTCCGCGATGAAGGCCGCGTACCCGAGGGTGAGCGCGAGCACCGCCCTGGTCGCGAAGTCGAAGCTGCGCGACTGGAAGGCTCCGATGACGCCGGCCTTGATCAGCGGCGAAAGCAAAACGTTGAGGATGCCGGCGAGCGCCGGCGCCCCGACGAAGGCGATGTAATAGAGGATGACGAGCATCGGGAGGCCGCGGACTACCTCGATGTAGAACGTCGAGACCTCGCGGACCGGGCGCAACCGCGATGAGCGCGCCAGACCCAGGAACAGGCCCAGCACGACCGACGCCGCGTACGATATGACAGCGACGCCCATCGTCACGCCGAAGCCCTTCGCGACCGCGCCGAATATAACGCGGTACGAGGCGTCGGCGAGCGCGGTGCCCACCGATATCACGCCGAGGCTGACGAGCAGGACGAGCCACCACGGGACGCCCCGGAAGGCGACTGCCGCCCGATTCTCTTTCATCTATGCCGGTCGCTTACGGCTTGTACTCGAAGAACCACTTTGTGTTCAGCTTCTCGAGCGTGCCGTCGGCCTTCATCGCGGCTATGGCGGCGTTGAACGGAACGACCAGGTCGGAACCCTTTTTGAAGATGAAGCCGAATTCCTCGGTCCCGAGCGGGCCGCCGACGGTCTTGAGCTTGCCGGGGTTGGCCCCGATGAAGCCCTTGCTCGAGGACGCGTCCATCAGCACGGTGTCGATGTCGCCGGCCAGGAGCGCCTGGACGGTCGCGCCGAAGGTTTCGAACAGCTTGATGCGCTTGTTCTGTTCGTCGCCGTCGAGGACGTTGTAGACGGCGACGTAGAAGTTGGTCGGGCCCGCCTGCGCGCCCACGAGGAGCTTTGGATCGGCCGCGAAGGCCTTCTCGTCGGCAAAGCGTTTTTCGTCGGCGCGGACCAGCATGAACTGCTGCGACACCATGTAGGGGTCGGAGAAGTCGACCTGTGCCTTG
>CAZKJA010000225.1:0-6478 GCA_964552925.1 uncultured Treponemataceae bacterium | reverse complement strand
CGATCTCCGATCCCTCGTCGAGGAATAGCGTGCCTCCGCGCGCAGCCTCGAAGTAGCCTTCCTTCCTCTTTGCGGCCCCGGTGAAGGCTCCCGCCTCGTACCCGAACAGCTCGGATTCAAGCAGGTTGGGGTTGAAAGAGGCGCAATGCACGGCGACGAAAGGGCCGTCCCGTCGGCGGCTCTTCCGGTGCAGCGCCCTTGCGACGAGTTCCTTGCCGGTGCCGTTCTCTCCGTGAAGCGACACTGTAGCCTCCGAGTCCGCTATCGAATCGATGCGCGCAAGGAGGCGCCGCATGGCGGGCCCCGAGCCGACGAGGCTTCTGGTCTCGGAGCGCTCGGAATGGTTGCGGCCGGATTCCCCCGCGAGCGCTCGGGTTATCGTCCGTAGCAATTCCGGATAGTCCACCGGCTTCGACAGGTAATGGACCGCGCCGCCCCGGATCGCCTCGACGGCCTGCGGAACCGTCGCGAAACCCGTCATGAGCAGGAACGGCGTATCCATCCCACGGGAGCGGATTTCCTTGAACAGCGCCAGGCCGTCCATGCCGTCCATCCGGACGTCCGATAGAATAAGGTCAGGGCTCTCCGCCAACGCCGAGGCGAGGGCTTCGCGGCCGTCGGCGGCTTCCCTGACCTTGTAGCCTTCGCTCGCGAGTATCGCTCCCATCACCCGGCGTATGTTTTCCTTGTCGTCGACGAGCAATATTGTCGCCATCAGCACGTACTCCCTGTGGCCGGCAGTTCCACGGCGATGGCGGCTCCCGCGCCGCCTTGCTCGCCATCCGGTTCCTCGAAGTATACCCGCCCGCCGTGCGCTTCGACGATACGCTTTACGAGCGCCAGCCCGAGCCCCGTTCCCCGCTCCTTGGTCGTGTAATACGGCTCGAATGCGCGAATGCGCGATTCCCGCGAAAGGCCGGCTCCGGCGTCGACTATGCTCACGCGCAGGGTTTCATCGATTCGTTCCTGTTTGATCGTTACGCTGGAACCTTTCGGGCTCGCCTCGATGGCATTGGCCAGCAGGTTGAAGAAGGCTCGCTTCATCGCGGTACGGTCGACGAAGCACGGAAGCGGGCATGGGCCGGTGTCGAACCGTATTGCCACCTCCGCCTCGCGCGCCATCGATGCCGCGAGCGCGACAGTTTCCGCCAGCAGGGAACCCAGCTCTGCCGCCTCCGGCACTGTCGCGCCGGATCGGGCAAATTCCAGGATCCCCGTCAGGTACGCGTCCAGAGTTCGGACCTCTTCCCGTATCACGTCGACGAAGGCTCCGCTCGTGTCGCCCCGCGCAAGCAACTCGGTCGCTCCGGAGATCGCCTCCAGCGGGTTGCGGACCTCGTGCGCCACCTCGGCGGCCATCTTCCCTATCGTGGCCAGCCTCTCCTCGGCGACGAGTTCCGCCTGGTACTCGGAGACGCGGAGTCGCAGCTCGTCCAGGGCCTTGGCGATGCGGCGGACTTCGGGTCCGGCCGCACGGGGAAGGCTGACCGGTTTGGGTAGTCCGCTCGCCGGCGCTTCCTCGAGTTCCCTGGTCAAAGCCCGCACAGGCTGTACAAGCTCGATCGACAGGAGGGCGAGGAACAACGCGCACGCCGCCAATTCGGCCAGCGCGAAGCGGAGCAGCACCCCGCGGCTCCGCGCAAGGCGTTCCCACAGCGGAGCCATGCGCAACGCGACCTCGGCCGTCCCGTTGGCCCTGCCCGGAATCACGATGGGCGCCCGCGCCACCAGCAACCCGCTGGCCGTCGAAACGGATTGCGCGGCCTGAGCCTCTCCCGAGATGCTCCAGCCGACGTAATCCCGCCTCGTGTCCGCCACGATTCGCCCCCGCGCATCGAGAACGCGGGCGAAGGCAGCGTCGCGCTCGGCGAGTATCGCCTCCGACTGCGTGTCGAGCAGAGAGTAACGGGACGATGCAAGCGGCTCGCGCGAGGCATCGGCGAGAGTGCGCGCCAGCACAAGGGCCCGTTCCTGTACGGCCTCCACCATGTTCCTGCGCTCGCGCTCGTACGATACGATCCCCTGCGTGGCGATAAGCAAGGCGAGCACGGCGGCGAAGAGCGCGAACTTAACGCGCAACGACACGGATGGCTTCCTTGATCTCTTCCAGTTGCTTGCGCAGCGCCGCGTCGGGCGGCGTGAAAGGCGCCGGGGCTCCGTCGACGCCGCCGCGACCGACCAGGGTAGCTGCCTGGCCGGCCCGGCCGGGCGGCAGGTCGTCGCGCACGACAAGCAATGCGATAGGCTCTGGCGGCGTCGAACCCAATTCCCGCACCTGCTCGAGAAGGATCGAACCCGCGTTGCCGTCGAGCAGGCCCGAAGGGACGAAACCGGCGTCCGCCTCGCCGAGGGCCACGGCCCTGAGCACGCTCTCGTACGAGTCGAGGAGCAGTTCCCGCTGCGCCGTACCCCGGTTCCCCGCGAAGGCGCCGGCTGCGCGTGCCCACGCGAGAGGCACTATCCTGGCGACACCCGAACGCGGTCCACGGAACGCGAGGCGCGGGGCGTCGAGGTCGGAGATCCGATGGTAGATCGACACGTTGGGAACGACCAGCGAGAACCTGAGCGCGCTCTTGCCGTAGTGGTTCAGGACGGCGACCACGGTGAGTCCGGGGCCGTATTCGAGGAAAGAAACCGGGTCGAGCACGGCCGCCTCCGCGGTCCTGCTCCTCAGCATCGCCTCCACTTCGCTGTATCCGGGTACTATCTCCAGGAGGATGCCGGAGCCGCCATCTTCGCTGGCTCCCAATCCGGACCAAAATCCGGCTACCCTTAGCCCCTCGCCTTCGGCCGCCACCACCACCCGCAGGGGCGGGTCGGCGTGCGCGGCTGTAGCGAGCATGGTTGCCGGGAGCGCGGCTATCGCGAGCATTGCGAATAACGGAAACTTGACGCTCATCGCGCCACCAGTCTGGGGCATAATGCCGGATGTGTCAAACTCGGAACTCCATCGAGGCTACGCCCATATTCCAGCTTCCAGAAACCCCGATTCCATTGTATCCTGAGCCATTCGACTCCGCTGGATCGCCGTAACGGCATCCCGATTACATTCCACGAGGGGGATCGATGGCCTACATCATCGAAATGCTCGATATCACCAAGGATTTCCCTGGCATAAGGGCAAACGATTCCGTGACGCTGCAGGTGGAAAAGGGCTCGATACACGCCCTCCTGGGGGAGAACGGCGCCGGCAAATCGACGCTGATGAGCATCCTGTTCGGGCTCTACACGCCGGATTCGGGCAGCATCAGGGTCCGGGGCGAGGATGTCCGCATCCCGGACCCCAACGTAGCCAACGAGCTCGGCATAGGCATGGTCCACCAGCACTTCAAGCTGGTCCACAACTTCACCGTCACCGAGAACATCATCCTCGGCCTGGAACCGCACAAAGGGCTGGTACTCGACATCCACCGGGCCGCCGCCAAGGTCGCCGAATTGTCAAAGCTCTACGGCCTCGACGTCGATCCGTTCGCCAGGATCGAGGACATAGGCGTCAGCATGCAGCAGCGGGTCGAGATACTCAAGATGCTCTACCGCGACGCGGAGATACTCATATTCGACGAGCCGACCGCGGTGCTCACCCCGCAGGAGATCCACGAGTTGATCGGCATCATGCGTCGACTCGTCGAGGAGGGCAAGACCATACTCCTGATCACCCACAAGCTTAAGGAAATAAAGGAAGTCGCCGACACCTGCACCGTACTGCGACGCGGAAAGCTCATAGGCACCGTTCCCGTCAAGGACGCGAGCGAGGCCCGGATGGCCGAGATGATGGTCGGCCGCGAGGTCAGCTTCACTGTCGACAAGGGGCCTCCGAAGCCAGGCGCTGTCATCTTCGAGATAAAGAACCTCAACGTGAAGAACGCCAAGGGCGTTCTGGGCGTCAAGAACCTGTCGCTGTCGGTACGAGAAGGCGAGATACTCGGGCTCTGCGGCATAGACGGCAACGGCCAGACCGAGCTGATCCAGGCGCTGACCGGCCTTGCGAAGATTGAATCCGGGACGGTGCTCGTGCACGGCGTCGACATTACGCAGATGCCTGTCCGCCAGAAGCTTGACGCTGGGCTCGGCCACATCCCGGAAGACAGGCACCGTCACGGGCTCGTGCTCGATTTCAGGCTCGACGAGAACATGGTAATACATTCTTATGGCAAACCCCCGTTCTCCCGATACGGGATACTGGATTTCGACGCGATACGGCAGAATGCGGAACGACTCATAGACGAATTCGACGTGCGCTCGGGCAGGGGGCCGGCGACCAAGGCGCGCTCGATGTCAGGCGGCAACCAGCAGAAGGCCATCCTCGCGCGCGAAATAGACCGCTCGCCGGAAGCCTTCATAATCGCGCAGCCGACCAGGGGCCTCGACGTCGGCGCGATCGAGTACATCCACAGGCGGATCGTCGCCGAACGGGACAAGGGCAAGGCCATCCTCCTCGTGTCGCTCGAGCTCGACGAGATACTCGACGTCTCCGACAGGATAGCCGTCATCTACGGCGGCGAGATAGTCGGCGTCGTCGACGCGGACAAGACGGACGAGAACGAGCTCGGGCTCCTGATGTCCGGCTCGCTCAGGAAGGTCGGTTGACCATGGCGAAGAAGAACAAGGCCGACTCCAAGGGCGGCGCCGTGCTCGTGCCGCTCGCCGCCGTGCTCCTCGGCTTCGTGGTAGGCGCGCTCGTCATCATGTTTACCGGGAAGAGCCCGATACTGATGTTCAACGCCATGCTCCAGGGCGTCACCGGGGTCAACCTCGCCACCGGCGGCTTCAACCCGCGGTACATCGGCGAGCTGGTCATCCAGTCGATGCCCATAATCCTGACGGCCCTGTGCTTCGGCTTCGCGGCCAGGACCGGCCTCTTCAATATCGGCGCCGAAGGCCAGCTGATGGTAGGAGCCCTGGCCGCCACCGCCGTCGCGCTGACGGTCAAGGCGCCGGCCTTCATCCACATACCCTTGATCCTGGGCTCGGCGATGGTCGCGGGTGCGTTGTGGGGAGCGATACCCGGTTTCCTCAAGGCGCGCTACAACGTGCACGAGGTGGTGGTCACCATCATGCTCAATTACACGGCGCTGCACCTAACCAATTGGACCATCCTGAACGTGTTCGGCTCCGTCGACCGCGTCAAGACCGCGATGTTCCCGCGGACCGCGCTGCTCAAGGATCCCTGGCTGGAATCGCTGACCAACGGCTCGCGCCTCAACTGGGGCTTCGTGCCGGTGATCCTCGCGGTCGTCATCTACTGGTTCATAATAGAGAAGACGACCTTCGGATACGGCCTCCGCGCGGTCGGTTACAACAAGGACGCGGCCAAGTACGCCGGCATGAAGGTGAACCGCAACATAGTAATGTCGATGATGATAGCTGGCGCCTTCGCGGGGCTCGCCGGCGCCGTCATCGCGACCGGTACCTTCGGCTTCGGGCGCACGCTCTCGGCGGCCGAGGGCTACGGCTTCGACGGCATGGCTGTCGCCCTCGTCGGAGCCAACCAGGCGCCGGGCATAGTACTCGCGGGCCTATTGTTCGGCATGCTCAAGGCGGCAGGGCCGCTGATGCAGTCGGCCGGCATACCCAAGGAGATCGGCGGCATCATACAGGCGTCGATCGTGCTGTTCGTCGCGATGAAATACGGTATAGAACTTCTTGTCACATTCATAAAGAACAGGCGCGTGAAAGGGGCTGTCCTCCCCGCTGACGCCGAGGAGGCCGGCGTATGAGCCTGAAAATGATACTGGAGATGTTCCCCATCGCCTTGATGTTCGGCGCGCCTATCGTCATCTCGGCGCTCGGCGGGCTGTTCAGCGAACGCTCGGGCATCGTCAACATCGCGCTCGAGGGCATAATGATGATCGGCGCCTTCGCGGGAGCGTCGGTGACCGTCGTGCTCGAGCCGTTGACCCCATGGGCGCCATGGATAGGCCTGTTGACCGGCATCGCCGCCGGCATGGTGTTCTCCCTCATCCACGCCTTCACGAGCGTGCACCTGAAGGCCGACCAGATAATCTCCGGCACCGCGATGAACATCCTGGCCGGAGGCCTCACGATTTACCTGTGCCAGATCCTGTTCAACCAGCAACGAACCAGGGCGTTCTCGTCGGGCTTGCGCAAGGTCACAATCCCATTGCTGGAAAAGATACCGATCGTTGGCCCGATGCTTTTTTACGAGATGTACCCGACCTTCTACGTCGCGATGGCGCTCGTCGTCCTTACGTGGTTCGTCGTGTTCAAGACGCCCTTCGGTCTCAGGCTGCGTTCGTGCGGAGAGCATCCGCAGGCGGCCGCGTCGATGGGCATCAACGTATACGCGATGCGTTACGCCGGCGTCATAATATCGGGGGCCCTCGCGGGACTCGCCGGAGCGACTATGGTGCTCACGCAGGACATCCAGTACACAATCACCTCGATCCACGGCACAGGTTTCATCGCTCTCGCCTCGCTCGTTTTCGGCAAGTGGAGCCCGTGGGGCGTACTTGGCGCC
>CAZKJA010000224.1:0-6486 GCA_964552925.1 uncultured Treponemataceae bacterium | reverse complement strand
GCGGGACATCCCGCGAATACCACGATAGCGACGAGCGCTACGATCATCAGAGACAATTGCGTGAACTTTGCTTTCTTCATTTCCAGGCCATCCTTATAGGCAGAATCGGGGTACGATGGCGTATCGATGCCGCCCGTCCGTACGGCATCGACGCTGGAGGGATGCAAGTCCCCTCAGCGCCTGTCATTCATCGGCCGCTTGCACGGCGCGCTCTTACTGGGCCGGTTTTGTTATGGTGGCCTGCTGAAGCGCCACGAGAGTCTGCGCGAGGGCCCTTCCGTTCATCGACGCGTTGGTCTTGAGCGTGATGGAAGTCATGCACAGGATGTTTCCCTCGAAATGGGCCGTCGTTCCGATTTCAACTACCTCGGCGACCTGCCAGAATATATTCTTGGCCTTGGCTCCTCCGGTCAGGGTCATGATGACAGCGTCGGACACCGTGAGGTCCTCGCCGATCTGGAAAATCCAGACATCGTTCTCGCCGCCTGCGAGCGTGACGTTCGTCGGTATCGTGACCGATAGCGCGTATTTATAGAGTCCTGGCGCCAGCGTCTGGCCGCCGAGGTTTCCGGTATGCAACTCGACGAAATCCGGAAGCGGGCGTCCGGCAGCGTCGACGTACGCGGCTTCCATATTGGATACCGCTGTCGTCATGTTGGCAGGAGTGGGCGGCGTGCTGTCGGCTGCGTACATGAAGCCGGTAACCTGGGGAGAAGTCGAATACCCGGTAGCCTTGGTCTGGGAGAAACCAGTCATGAATGATTCGGCCGCGGGGCTTATCCCCACGTCCCCGGTGATGACGGAAGCCGGGACTGTCGATACGGCAGTCTTGGCCAGAACCACGAACGAGGCGGCCGTCCCCAGGTTGACGGGCATCAATCCGTTGCCTATATCGACTGTCGTGGTGAAGGTCCACACCTTGTCAGCCACCATGGAATTACCCGCCACGTCAGTAACGCCGGTCGTCACGGTCGCGGTATACTCATTGCCCGCGTCGAGGTAGCCTGTAGGCGTGAAAACCGCTTTCAAAGTCGCCACGTCGTACATGACCGATCCGGGTACAAAGGCAACCCCATCGTACAGGGTGAAAGTCGTCCCCACGAAGCTCTCGGGATCCATTTCCTCGCTGAACACCGCGGTGATCGGGTCATTGATGATCGCCACGCCCACGGCTCCATTTATTGGAGTCGTGGAGACTACGACAGGATCGGTCGTATCACCTACAGGATCCGCAGGATCCGCGGGTTGCTGGCAGCCGATCAAGGCAGTGAGCGCAAGTATCGCGAGGAGTAGGGATAGCGCTTGTATGTGTTTGTGCATCTTCATGGAACACCTTCCTTTTGAGGACTTGCCTCAGTACTTAACGATATCGATCGCCGATGGCTATCAGCTATCGGGATATCGCTGAACCTTGGGTAAGGATATGAGGGAGGTGAACGTAGGCCACGGTCCTACAGGTCGCGCCATTTACCGGGCGGACAGGGTTACAGTAATCAAGTCGGAATAAGCGCCTTCCGTAGGCAGGTCGGTGAATGGAATAACCGTCACGACCAGGGCGAAGCGCGCAGGATTTCCGTATGTAGCCTGCGAGTTGCTGCCGACGATCGCGTTGCCGCCAGACGCGAGGTGTACCGCCACTCCGTTGGCGCTGAGCGAGTACGGGATCCGGAATCCATCGGAAGCGTTGACGAACGCGCCGCCGTTCGCGGATCCCAGCGAGAGCACGAACGAGACGTTCGATTTGACAAGGATGTCCGCTCCCCTTTCGTCGGAGCTTTCAAGCGCCCCGAACGCGATCGTCGTACTCGTCGCTGAGAGCGAAAATGCTGCCCCGGTTGGAACTACCGACACGTCATAGTGGTCGCCGACGCGCACTCTGATAGTGAACACCTCCGAGTCGACGACGGCGCCCGACGGAGGATACGCGCTGGCGTAGAGGTCGGATCTCAGGGTGATTGTATGGAATCCCGGCGGCGGTAAACTTGTCGGCGATATTTCAACGCGGAAGCCCAGGCTTAGCCGATCATTCTTCTTGGCATGGGGCGGAAAGGAACCTACGAGGGTTTCCTGCGCGCTCGCCGGGCTTCCCGAGGTCGACAAGCGTGACGAACCGCTGGAGCTGTACAATCCGTACGCGATACGGGTCAGCTCCGAACCGGGGGCGGGCGACATGGACAGCTCGGTGAATACTACGCACACGGAATCGGAATATCGTTCGCTTATCAATTCAACGGAACTGTAAGCCCGGACCGTTGCCGTCGCGGAAAAGACGGAATACGCATCATCCGGCGCGCCGTCGAATCTCGGAACGTGAGGAGGATCATACGCTCCCGCCGTGGCGATTGGCGCGATGGCGACGGACAAGCAGAGCATGAACCTTGTAAGTTTTCGCGCGCTTTTCATCGATCTTCCCCTTCGCCCGCTGGAATCGCGATCACATCGCCGAAATCGGCCATAACCGAAGTCTCGACGATTTCCGGCAAAAGGCTCGTGCTGCCGTCGCTCCATCTGACGCGGTAACTCCCCGTCAGGATCCCGTAGTATTCGAAATACCCCAGCGCATCGCTGAAGGTTGAACCAAGTCGCTCCCCACCCCCGCCCATGCGGAATATGGCGCCGCTCAAGAGCGCCCGCACGGCGCCCTGCGCGGTGACAAGACGCCCCTTGAAGGCGAGGTTGGAAGCCACGCCTATCCCGACGATTGTGCCCGAGCGGTACCCGGGCATTATCCGCACCGTTTCCGGATCCGGCCTGATGTCGACCGGGCTGCCTGGCATCAACACGATCGCGCTGAATTCCTTGTACGGACGCAGCTCCGGTACCAGGCGGGGTTTTCCGCCTTCGCTCGCCGCCGCCGGGCCATCCCAGGGTTGCAGCGCCACCGTCTCATCGCCAATCCCCTGCCGGGGGACGATGAACAGGAAGGCATCGCCTACCCTGCTCGCCAGAGCGAAGTATCCGCCGGCGAAGGCGACGGCGCTCGATGCGCTGAGGGAAAAATCCGCCCGTCCCGGATCGTCGCGGTTGAACGCCGAGTACGAAGCCGAGGCGAAGAGATCGAGGAGTTCGCCTGAGTACCTGCCATGGATTCCCGCTTCGCGCTGGTTATCCACATCGGAAGGCAAGCCACGTCCATCCATGCCGATGCCGAATTCGTCGTTCTCGCCAAGCGGGATATCGATCTGGATTGACGCGGCGCTTTCGATGAGGTCCTGCCTGTAGAACACCGTCCTGCGCGTAGACGGAACGATAGCTATGGAAATGGAGGCGCTCGGCTCGAAGCCCGAAGCCGGACGCCAGTCGATTCCACCCGATACCGTGAACGACACGTCAGTTGACGCCAGGACAAAGAACCCGGCATGCACGCTCAATCCATCCAGCATTCCGGAGGAGAATCCGGTAGTGCCGAAAATTGAGAACGATCCGGCTCCGCCGGGAATACTCTGGCTCAATTGAGACGAAACGAGCCAGCTCTCTGATGTGGGCAGAGAAGTTTCAAGGACCGAAGTCCGGAACCCAGCGGAGCGGTATTCGATTCCCGCGCCCAGGCGCGGGACGTACCGGCGATCCGGAATCGACAAGCGCCATTCGAGCCTGGCGGCATACCCAAAGTCGGCGAGCGAAGCGGCAGGAAACCCAAGGGTAGCCGCGGGGGATAGCCTCAAACTTCCCACGGGACTCGCCCAAAGGACAGAACCTTCGCCCGACATCGAGCCGGGACCGGCCGAGGCAGCGACACCGAGCTCGATGAATGGACTTGTACCTACGGAAAACGACGCGAAAGCCAGCGGGTCCTCGAGACCGTCGCGTTCCACGCCGAGGTACAACGAATAGTCCATTTGGCCGGGAGGAAGCAGGTCCCCATCGAACGGCAAGCCGACCGTATAGGTTTTAGGAGCCGAACCTTCTTCATCGATGCGGATCGAGACTGTATTGAGGCCGGTATCCAGGGGCAATTCCGAAATCCTGTAGGAGCCGCCGGGCAGGTGATACTTCCTGACGACTGTGCCGTTGATCGCCACTGTAATGTCCGCGGGCCGGTCGATACGCACCTCGTCCATCGGCGAGGAACGGGAGCGTTTGCCTCCTGGCATGCCTGCCTCGCTGTAAAAGCCGAAACCAACGAGCCTTTCCAGAGTTCTCAACGACGTAAACGAGGGAGCCACCGTACCCAGCGCGGCCCTGGCGCCAATGCCAGGAAAATCCATAACAACGCGCGCATCGCGCAAATCCATCCAGAATGACTCGGAATAGCCGACGTCGAATCCTCCTTCGGCGACGAGACCGAAAAGGCGGACCGCCGGATCCAGACCGAGCGAGGCTTTCAATTCCGGCACCGTTGTCCCGCCAAAGGACAAAGCAGGATCGACGTGCAGGGCAAGGCCGAGCGAAGCCGAAAATAATTCCGGCGTAATCGGCGTGCCTCCCCTTGGTCCGGAACCAGGTAGGCCGAGTTCCGTGGGAATCATCGCGCGCGGGGACACTGTAAAGGATAATCGCAGCGATGCCGGATCGTATTCGACAAGGATTCCCAACGGTTCGAGCGAGCCGTCGGTGACGATCCGGTTCCCGGCGATTATTGATCGCAGGATTTCCGGTTTCACTACCGAAGCTAGAATATGCCCCAGACTTTGCCCCGTGATCACGGGACCGCCATCGCCGTCGACAGAAAACTCGATCGTACCGCCAGGCACCCCGTTCACGACTATCTCGGCGAGGCCGCGCGTACCGTCCCGCAAGCCTCCAAACGGCATGCCGGACATTTCGGGCATGCCATCGAGCGCATGGGCGGAAAGTACGCAGGTGAATAAAAATAAAAACACCGAGAGCGGTACCACTCCCGGTGAGGCGTGGAAGTTTTGATCAGTATACGGGGTCGAAGTCGAATCGGGCGCCATAGGTCTTTCCCGGTACGGCTTCGTCCATCGGAATGAATAGCCTGCGCGGGCTTCCGGGCAGGTAATTGTCGCCCGACAGGTAGCCCAGTTGATCTCCCTCGAATTTGAAATCCCGCCCTTTGGAACCGGAAATCACGAGCGTAGCGGAATCGGCGACTACGTGGGCCTTGCCCTTGTTTACCACTTCCACGCTGAAGCCCTTCCTGCCGCCGGGTCCGGTAGCGCCTTTGGCGGTACAGACGATGCGCGGCGAGTACGATGCCTCGCCAACGTAGACCGAGGCTATATAACGGAACATTACCTTGATGCCGGAAGTCTTGGCCGCGCCTGTATCGAGGGCGACGCTCTCGGCGACCAGCCTGAACGATTGCTCGGAATCAAGTTTGGCCGGTCCGTTCCACTGGAGCTTCACCGATGCGCTTGAGTGCGGCTCGACCAGCAAACGCGGCGGATAGATGGTAAAGAGTCCGCTGGCATCCTCGTTTTTTTCCAAGCCGTCGTCGCCGACCGAGCGGGTCAGTATCGACAGCTGGACGGCGAGAGCCTGGTCGCCTTCATTGCGAATCTCGAACGTTTGAACCTTGCCCGGCCCCATGGGATCGAGCCTGACGAACATCGGCTGGAACGTGAACGCTCCCGCGCACAAGGTCGCGGTTACCAGAAGCGCGCTCGCCAGGAAAAATATTTTCGTCTTCATGCGAGTCTCCTTATTTGGCGATGATGGTGAAGGTGAGGGTGTCGGTGTAGACGGCCTCGTCGAGGAAAGCGCTCGCGCCATCGAACGAGACCGACACGATATTCACTATACCCGCGGCGGAAGTCTTGGCTGAAACGCTGCTGACCACAGACGCGGCGCCCCCCGCGGAAAAAGCCACGGCTTTTCCACCGTATTTCAGCGAATACGGAAGGAAGTCGGTCGTCTCGGTACTCCTGAAGGAAGGGCTCGCGGACGATGACGCGAGAGCGTTGGCCGACCCGAGCGTGACGGTGTAACCGGCTTTCTTGTTGCTTCGTTCCGTGACGGTACCCACCTTGAGATCGACGACTGTCGTATTGAGCGGAAGGTTGGAGGCCTGCGGTTCGGCTGTAACGGTTATCTCGAGAATCCCCGGTTCGCTCCCCGACAGGTTGATGGTACCCGTAGTGGCAGCAATCATTCCAAGGAAGGAAGCCAGCACCATACCGGCGCCGATAAAAACATTTCTTCTTCTCTTAGCATTCACCAAGTACCTCCAGTTGCCAAAAGCCATTATCAAGACTGGCGTCCGCGTCGGGAAACCGTATTCCCATGAACATATTGACAAAAACCGCACGCCGCCATAGGGAGCCAGCTGAAAGGAGTGTAAGTATTTATAACGACGCGTGTCGGCCAGCGTCCTACTTTGGCAAAATAAAAGGTTTCTATTGACAATTGCCCGGGATGCATCACATCCTGAAGCTTCCATTGGTAGCGTTTGATCAGTATTCTAGTATTGGGGTGATTCGATGTGCGTCCTTGTCAATGTCATCGTTATCATGAACGCTCGCCGGCGATCCCATGAAAAATAAAGCGGCGAAAGCGCCCGATCCATCGCCGGCCGTCGATTCG
>CAZKJA010000223.1:5598-6493 GCA_964552925.1 uncultured Treponemataceae bacterium | reverse complement strand
GCCTCGAGGGATTGTCGCCGCGCGTTGTCCTCCTCTCGCCGCTGTTGGCCACCGAGATCGACTCGATCCTGTCGACCGATGACTCAAGAATCGTTGCGATCTTCGGAGAAAGTACCGAGAAAGCCAAGCCGAGAGTACACGCGGCCGGGTTTTCGTCGATCGATGCGGCCCGCCAGGCTGGTTCGACCGCGGCAGCCGAGACAAGCGCCGGAAAGGCGGACGCCAAGGTCTGCGGGCTGTTCGCGGGATCTTCCATGGAGGAATTGCGCGCGGCCGCGGCGGCCTTCTCGGAGGCCTACGTTGCATCCGGAGGGCGCGGAGAGCCCTTGTTGGAGATGGTCGAGGACGGTTTCTCACAAGCACTTGCACAAAAAATCGCATCGTTCGATGTACGGATCGCCTATGTTTCCGCTCCGCCGGATTCTGCCGAACGATGGATAAGGGAAGCGTTCGATCCCGATGCGTACGTCATGGCGGAACTGCCCCTGCCCTCCGAGCAGCATCCGACGCTCGCCGATGCGCTCGTCGTCTGGGATATCGGCTCGACGCTGCGGATGCTGCTTGCAGGCATAGAGAACGGGAACAACGAACACGTCTCCGGCGTATGGAATATCCAAAGCGCCGAATCCCGGAACGGGAAAGGCAAACGCTGATCTTTTGGGGAAGCTTTACGCCCGTTCGCCACAAAGTTCTTTACTCTGGGGCTGGAATCTGGCAACGAACATGCCGATAATGGAACGGAGGCCGGCGTTCACCCTATTTTGTTTGACAAAGATAGGCCTTAAAAATATAATTCCATGCGATACAGAAGGTTCTTGCAGTATGTGCATAATTAAGGAGTAGTCCTGATGAAACAGCGCGTCGTAAAGGCGATTTGCCTGTCATTCGTCATTGT
>CAZKJA010000223.1:0-5588 GCA_964552925.1 uncultured Treponemataceae bacterium | reverse complement strand
GCTCGCGGCGACGGGGGCATTCGCCGATGATGAAACCGTCAACCTGGAATCGTACGTCGTACAATCGTTCGACGAACCCGATAACCAGCCTTGGTTCGTGGTAGGAAGCAAATTTGCCACCAAGGATTTCCCCAAGATCGCCTACGCCAAGCAGTGGCCCGTAGCCTTGTTTGGTTCGAATGGTGGCGGGAAGGATATCCGGAGCCTCGGAATAGCAATGCTTTTCGACCGCAAGGAATACAACTGGGTCGACGTCATTCCAGGAAAGAAGTCCGGTTCCGGGGCCGACGCGAAGTACGAGCCTATAGAGCTCGACCTTCCCGGTCGCGTAAAGATGCTCGATATGTGGATTTGGTCGGGTAATTACGACTATTACATAGAAGCGTATATCCGCGATTACAAGGGAATCGTCCATGTGCTCGAAATGGGCGATCTCAACCACGCCGGCTGGAAGAATTTCAGGGTAAATATTCCGTCAAACGTGCCTCAGTCAAAAAAATATCTTCCAAGGCGTGAAAACCTTACTCTCATCAAGTTCCGTATCTGGACCAGGCCGACAGAAATCGTCGCATCGCCGGCGAAAGCCGATGCGTCGCTTCAAGAGAAGTCGGTATATTTCTACTTTGACCAGCTCAAGGTACTCACTGATACCTTTGAGACTCTATTCGACGGCGACAGCCTGATGGATCCCAAGGTTATCGAGGATACCTGGGGCTCCGAGTCATCGAAATAAGGGGAGACCATGAAAAAGATAATCGCCGTCATTATGGCGTTCTCCGCCATCATCGCCGTCCAGGCGCAGGATTCTGTCGGAACGCCTGATCCAAACGCGATAGGCATCGATACCGCACAGCAGAAGCTCCAGTTAGTCTCCATCGACAAGTTTGAAGCGGCCGGCTTCTGGAAAGTGTCGATTTCAGCCGACGAAGGCGTTTCAAGCGGTCGCCTGTTTGCTGGCGGCTCCTTGGCCAAGGCCGATGAACCGAAGCCGGAAGAACGCTATACCGGAATCGATCCCAAGATAGCCGATGTATATTCGTTTGGCGCCAGGATTGATTTCTTCAGACGCGGATTCAACACCGTCTATGTGCTTGCCCAGAAACCCCTGCCGATTGAAGGTATAACCAAGACCCTGTCGGTTTGGGTGGTTGGCAGGAATTACAACCATGTCCTCAAGGTGATCGTGTCGGATTTCTTCAACAACCAGTTCGAGCTCACCTTGGGCAAGCTCAACTTCCAAGGCTGGAAGAAGATGTCGGTGGCGATCCCGCCCCAGAATCCCGATGGCATGACCGGCATCATCCAGAGGAATTACCATTACAACAGCCAGATGGGTCTAAAGGTAGTCGGCTTCAAGATTGAATGCGACCTGATGGAATCGTATGGCACCCACTATGTATACTTCGATGACCTTCGCGCCGTCACCGATCTCTTCGCGGAAGACAGCCGCGACGAGGACGACATGGTCGACGGTTGGTGATTTCAGGCATTTGTCTTGTCGAGGCCCCGCGTGCGGGGCCTTTTTTTATGCCCATTCAACCATGCAGTATTTGCCTGGGGACTGGACATTGATTATTATGGGACTAATGTTAACCAAATATGGAGGTAGTATGAAGCTTGGTACTTTCCCGGTCGTTGCGCTGATCCTGCTGGGCGCCGTCGCGTCGTGGGCCCAGGAACCGGTCGTGGATGGAGCGGTGGGGGGTTCCGAATACAAGTATTCGCAGGCAAAGGACGGCATGAACCTTGGCGCCAGACTGTCTGCCGACGGCAAGACTCTCTTCCTGTCCGTCTCGGCAAAGACGAGCGGATGGGTCGCTGTAGGAACCGGTTCCGCGAAGATGGATGGCGCCTTCATGGTCATAGGCTATGTCATCGGCGATACGCCGACCGTGTTGTACCGGCTGGGCAAAGGCCACGGACACTCTGACACGAGCTCTAAGTGCGTGACTGCGAAAGTAGTCGAAAACGCAGCCGGAACCACTCTCGAAGTGTCGCTTCCCGCCGCCCGATACGTGAAGGCGGGCGAGGCGGATATACTGATCGCGTACGGCAATAAGGATGATATTCGTGGAAGGCATGCTGGCCGGGCAGCCTTCAAAGCCGAGCTCTAAACGGTGGGCGCGGACGCCCAAGCCGGTCCGAAGACGGCTCGGGCGTTCCTCGCGACAAGGGCGGCCATGAATTCGACACTATCGTTCCTTGCTAGCGCCGCCGCTGCATAGGTCCTGTCTATATCCAACGGTGAAGAGTCCCTGCCTCGCCCCGGTTCGGGGTTCATATATGGCGCATCGGTCTCGAGAAGCAATAGCTCGTCCGGTGTAAGCGCGCAGGCCTCTCGCAACGCCACGGATTTCCCATAGCTCATGTTGCCCGCAAACGATACAAAACAGCCCGAACGCACATACTCGAGCGCGGCAGCTTTGTCATAGCCAAAACAATGGATGACGACAGGTATCCTTGACGCCGCCTTGCCAATGATCGCCAGGGTATCCTCATGCGCATTCCTGGAATGGACAAGCAGCGGTTTTTCGTATGCCAAGGCCAATTCGAGCTGCAAGCGGAATAGTTCGGCCTGATCTTCCCTCGTACCGTTCATCCAATGATAGTCGAGCCCGCACTCCCCCACCGCGATGCACGATTGGTCGCTTATCTGCTCCTCGAGCGCGGCCGCCCGATTGTGTCGATCCTGTATCGATGCCGCGTCCGGCCATATGCCCGCGGCGAACCGCACGAAGGGGAATCGACCCAGCATGGCCTTTCGGGCCGGGAAGTCATCATACTCGACCCCCGGATCGAGTATCGTGGCGCCGCTCGCCGTGTACGCCTTCGCGATGGCATCCAGGACCGCCTGCCCTTGCCGCTCGGCCACGTAAGACAGGTGGGCATGCGTATCGGTCAATCCAAGCCCGCCGGGCAAAGCCAGCTCAGATGACGGCATTGCCGCGCACCGTGAACGCGAACGGGACGTCCCCCTCCTTGCGGCCCTTGGCAGGCTCGACGATGACGGTATCCCCCTCCCCGACCTTGCCTTCGAGGATCAGGCGAGCGATCGGGTTTTGGACGCTTGCCTGCATTACGCGCTTGAGTGGTCTGGCGCCGTAGTGAGGATCGTAGCCCTCGCTGGCAACAAGGGTCTTGGCCGCCGGGCTCATCTCTATACGGATAGAACGCTCGGCGAGCCTGGAAGCCAGGGCCGCGAGCTGGATGTCGACGATACCGCCCATGTCCTCCATCTTGAGCCGCTCGAATATCACAGTCTCGTCTATCCGGTTGAGGAACTCCGGCCTGAAGGCTGTCTTCAACAACTCGGTGAGCCTCGAGCGGAGTTCGTCCATGTCCTTTGCGCCGAGTATAAGATCCGAGCCGATGTTACTCGTCATAATGACTATGGCGTTCTTGAAGTCGACTGTCCGGCCCTGGCCGTCGGTAAGCCTGCCGTCGTCGAGAAGTTGAAGCAAAGTATTGAAGACGTCGGGATGGGCTTTCTCGATCTCGTCGAAGAGCACGACGGAATACGGCCGCCTCCTCACCGCCTCGGTAAGCTGTCCACCTTCATCGTAGCCGACGTATCCCGGAGGCGCGCCGATGAGCCTGCTGACAGCGTGCTTTTCCATGTATTCGCTCATGTCTATGCGCGTAAGCGATTTTTCGTCGTTGAAGAGGAACTCGGCCAGGGTCTTGGCCAGCTCGGTCTTGCCGACGCCGGTAGGACCGACGAACAGGAAGCTCCCGAGCGGCCGGTTCGGATCCGACAGCCCCGCACGGTTGCGCCGTATGGCGTCGGAAACCGCGACGATTGCCTTCTGCTGACCAACCACGCGCCTGCGCAGGATGCTCTCGAGTTCAAGGTACTTCTGGGCTTCGCTCGACATCATCCTCGACACGGGTATGCCGGTCCACGTCGCCACCACCCTGGCGATATCTTCCTCGGAAACCTCTTCGCGCAGCAGCCGGCTTCCCTTGTCGTTGGCCTTGGCAGCCGCGGCGTTCGCGTCGAGCCGCTTTTGCGCTTCCATCAGCTTGCCGTACTTTATCTCGGCGGCCTTCGCGAGGTTTCCCTCGCGCTCATAGCGCTGTTCATCGAAGCCCAGGCGTTCAATCTCTTCCTTTAGCTTGCGCACCACGTCGATCCGCGCCTTCTCGTTCTGCCATTGCAGGCGCATCGCGTCGCGTTTAGAGCTGAGCTCGCCGAGTTCGGCGTCCAACTTCGACAGACGCTCGCGGCTGGCGTCGTCCGTCTCGTGCGACAGGGCCTGCTTCTCTATCGTCAACTGGAGAATCCGCCGCTCTATCTGGTCGAGGTCGGTGGGCTGGCTTTCTATCTCCATCTTGATGCGGCTGGCGGCCTCGTCTACGAGGTCTATCGCCTTGTCCGGCAGGAAGCGGCTTGTGATGTAGCGATTCGAAAGCGTAGCCGCGGCTATGAGCGCCTCGTCCATGATCCTGACGCCGTGATGCACCTCATAGCGTTCCTTTAGCCCGCGGAGTATGGCTATAGTGTCCTCGACGGACGGCTCCGGGCAAAGCACGGGCTGGAAACGGCGTTCGAGCGCGGCGTCCTTTTCTATGTGCTTGCGGTACTCGTCTATCGTCGTCGCGCCGATGCACCGGAGTTCGCCCCTGGCCAACGCGGGTTTGAGGAGGTTGGACGCGTCCATAGAGCCTTCCGCCGCGCCGGCCCCGACGAGGGTATGGAGTTCGTCGATGAACAGTATCACCTGCCCGTCCGACTTCTGCACCTCCTCTATCACCGCCTTGAGCCGTTCCTCGAACTCGCCGCGGAACTTCGAGCCAGCGACCAAGGCGCCCAGGTCGAGCGCGAGAAGCTTTTTCTTCTTGAGCGAGTCCGGCACGTCGCCGGATACTATCCGCCGGGCCAGCCCCTCGACTATGGCTGTCTTGCCGACGCCGGGCTCGCCGATCAGCACGGGGTTGTTCTTTGTACGGCGCGCCAGTACCTGCATCACGCGGCGGATTTCCTCGTCCCGCCCTATCACCGGGTCGAGCTTTTCGCGCCTCGCCAAAGCGGTAAGGTCGCGGCAATATTTTTCGAGTACGCGATACTTCTCCTCGGCTGCCTGGTCCTTCACGCTACGGTTGCCACGGACCGACTTGAGCGCCTCGAGCACGCCGGTTCGAGTGATTCCGTGCTTCTTTAGCAAGGGCCCCACCGAGCCGTCGTCCTCGAGCATCGACATAAGGATATGCTCGCCTGCGACGTATTCGTCCTTGAGCGCCGCCGCCTCGCTTTCGGCCTTGGCCAGGGCCTTTCCAGCCGACGGCGACAGGTAGACCTGGGAGGCGTGGCCGTATACCTTTGGCTTCTTGCCGAGGGAGGCATCCAGTTCGTCGAGCAATTGGTCGACGGAAACGCCCAGGCGTTCGAGCAAGGGTCGCACCGCTCCGCCATCGGCGTCGAGCAGCGCGACGAGCAGGTGCTCGAGCTCTATCTGCGAGTGATCGGCTTTCTGGGCGGCCGAATGCGCCACCTGTATGGCCTCCTGGGCCTTTAATGTGAACCTATCATAATCCATTGCATGTCTCCGTGTGCATACAACATACCAACTGGAGTGTCCGGCGGCAAG
>CAZKJA010000222.1:0-6534 GCA_964552925.1 uncultured Treponemataceae bacterium | reverse complement strand
ATCATGATAGCCGATTTTGTTTTCGTCAAGAAATATGAGCGAGTCAATGCGCAATCCATCACAAGCAATATAAAATTGAGGAAGATAACGCCGGAGGAAAAAGCTAAGCTGCTCGACTACTTCAAGTCGGAGAAAGCATACGACGGCTGGTTGAAGTGATCACCCCGGGTTCTGGTCCAGGTAGCCCGCCCGAAGCAAAGTCGACTTGGCATTGGCCACGTCGAGGTCGTAGACGTTGAAATTCGTCTTGATGTCGAAGCCCGCGGGGCGTACGGCGAAGTTGAGCGAGGCGGAGCCTTCTTCGCCGGAAGTGATCCTGTGGAACACGCCGGTCGGCCACACGAGCATCGCCGGGCCTTCGTAGACGACCTTGCCGTTCTGGATTATGCGCTCTGGCTCGACTATAAAGGATTCCATGCGCTTGTGCTTCATCGTGAAGATGTCGACGCTCCGGGCGCCGTGCAACACAAGCAGGTTGTCTTCCTGATAGGGGTGCATGTACCAGGGGCGTTCGACGTCGCCGACGGAGCCAGGCGAGAGCGCGAAGCGCTTGTGCACGACGCGGTCGATACCGTCGATACGGGGAAGGAACTCCATCGGGACTATGTCGAAGGAGACTCCCTCGGTTCGCCTGAAGGCCTTGAGCTCGATTATCCTGTAGAAACCTTCCACCTCGTCAATCACGTGCTTGGCCATACGCTCTCCTTTCCGGGAACGATCGCATCATGCTTGCGATTCCGCGGGCGGTTCAAAATCGAATCGAAGCGAATCACCGTGGGCGTCGACGCGGATCGTGCCCTTGGCAGCTGCTTTCCCGATGATGGACGACAAGGGTACCGACACCAACCTGCGGTACGCCCGCTGGAGGTCGCGAACGCCGAACTCCGTCGAGAAGCCGGCCGCCAGGATAGAGTCCAGGGCCGTATCGCTGAACGACAGGTTGACGCCGTACTCGCGGACCAGGTTGGCGTTCGCGTCCCGCACCACCTTATCGATGAGTATCGCGCGCGCGTCGTCCATGTTCAGGGCCCGGAATGGCACTATCGCGTCGAAGCGGTTCAGGAGCTCTATCGGGAAGGCGCGCTTCAAGGCGGCCATCGGCGCCTTCGCCTTGCCCGTGAGCATCGCGTCAGCCCGGCTGAAGCCTACCTGCGGTCCGCCGTCACCGCCGACGTTGCACGTGGCGATGATCGTGAGCGACGAGAACGATAGCGAGCGGCCGCTCGAGTCGGTGGCGCGACCCGCGTCGAGTATCTGCAAAAAGAGCCGATGTACTTGCGAGTGGGCCTTCTCGAACTCGTCGAGGAGGAGTACGCCGCCGGCGCAGGAGTCGACGGCCTTGGACAACAGCGGCGCGTCGTCGTAGCCGATGTAACCGGGGGGCGCTCCGAGGAGCCGGGCCGCAGTGTGGGAGTCCGAGAACTCGCTCATGTCGATGCGGAAGAGGGCGTCGTCGCGTCCGGAGAGCGCCTGCGCGAGCCGTTCCGCCAAGGCTGTCTTCCCGACGCCCGTGGGACCGGTGAGGAGGAAAGCGCCGTTCGGCCTGTCCCTGCGCGGATCGAGCCGCATCCTGGCCACCCTGACGGCCTGGGCGATGGTCGCTATAGCCTCGTCCTGCCTGAGGACGTCCCTGGCTATCGCGGCTTCGAGTCCGGGAAGGCCGCTGGCCTCTTCCATTCCCGGCTCTATTACGACGTTTGCGATGTCGCGGACCGCGTCGAGCAGGCGGGCCTCGGCGAGTTCCTTTTCTCCGGCGAACAGGGCCTTGGCCGCGGCGCGGTCGAGGACGTCGAGGGCCTTGTCCGGAAAGCGCTTCATCGGCAGGTAGCGCCTGGCTACCTCGATTGCGCGCGTGCGCACGCCCTCGGGTATCGGCATGCCGTAATGGCGCTCCAAATGGGGCGTTACCCCGGAGACGATGCGTCCGAGCGCGTATTCGTCGGGCTCCTTGACGAGCACCGTCTGGAAGCGGCGCAGGAGGGCGGAGTCTTTCTCCAGGTAGCGCGCGTAGTCGGCGCTCGTCGTCGCGCCTATGCACCGTATCCGCCCCGACGACAGCGCCGGCTTGAGCACCTCGGAAATCGGGTTGTTGGCGAACGCCGGGACGACCTGGTGGATCTCGTCTATGAACAGGAAGACGTCCGACAGCGATTCGGCCGCCTCGACGAGCTGGCTGAGATTTTCCTCGAGCGCGCCGTGCAGCGTAGTGCCGGCGAGCAGTTCCGAGATGCGTATCTCGAATATCCTCGCGGACTTGAGCCTCTCGGGGACGGCCCCAGCCTTTATACGCATAGCAAGGCCCTGGACGAGCGCCGTCTTGCCCACGCCGCTCTCGCCAATGATGAGGGGATTGGGCTTCCAATACTTGATCAGCACCGAGCTGAGCGCGTCGAGCTCGGCTTCGCGTCCGTAGATAGGGTAGTCGGTCGAGGGGTCGGTAAGTTCCTCGCCGAAGCGCAGGAGCGTGGCGACGGCTTCGCTCGGCGCCGAACGGTAGTCCAGTTCCGGCAACGCGATGTCCTCTTCGGGAATCGACAGGGCCGGGGCGGCTTCCGAGCGGAAGAACGGCGCAAGTTCGCCCTTGATTGTAGGCCATGCCGCCCTGATCAGATGCGAGGGCTCCACCTTGGTGTCGCCGGCCAGGGCCTCGGCCTTGTCCAGGATGCTGCGGAACTCGCCTGAAATCTTGACGGGGCCTTCCACGTCGCGCGGGGTCCTCGATTCCAGCCGGTCGTTGAGCGCCTTGAGCCGCGCGTCGTCGACAACGGCGTTGTTGTTTCGCGCGATCGCGACTATATCCGGTAATGCAGACAAGAGCAGCGCCTCCGCCAGGTCCCTGTACCCTGTCTCGACCGATGTACCGCGCAACGCTATATCCTGCGACTTGACGAGGACGCCGAGCGCGCTTTCGGAATACTTGTCGTACCTCGACATGCTCACTCCTCGAATTTCAGGACGCCTGTCATGTCGGCGGCCAGCTTTGACTTGTCTATGCCGGCGGACTTGAGGATCCGCTCGGCCCTCCTGACGTTGTCTGCCTCTTCCTCGGCCTCGTCGAGGGAGGCGGAGAGCCCGCCTATCGCCTTGGCGATAGCGACGTGGTACTCGTCTATTATCTGCACCAGGCCGTTGAGGCAGCGCAGGAACTGCTTGGCCGTCAATGTGCCGTCTTCCAGTGGGAACTCCACTATCGCCCGTATCTCCCCGTCGCGCTCGTCATACTCGTACTTGATGAGCTTCGAGCGCCAGCATACGCCGAGAAGGGTCCTGAACACCTCCGCCGCGTCCGGGCTGTCGGCCTGGCAACGGTACAGGTTGGGCGCCATAAGCTTGAAGTATTCGCCGTCCTCGTCGAGCCTGGCGATTATGAACACGCTCGCGTCGCCATCCTGGTCGCGGTACAGGTCGGTCGCGAAGCTAGTGCGCACGTAGTCGTCGTGCACAGAATACTTGAGGCCTTCCTGGATCATGTACGACTCTATTGTCGAGAGCGTTGAGGGCATACTAGGAGTATAACGAAAAATCGCCCCCCTGTGGAGGGTCGGGAACCGTTCTAACGATTTGCGCCCATCAATCGGACTTGCCGTCAATAAAAATTCCACGCGTTGACAATGTAAACTTGTCAAGTTAAAACTGCCAACCGGGACTGTTCCGGCACATCAAAACCGCAGTGGACAAGGACCGTCACTCAAACGGCCGTTTCGTACTCACCGGCAGCCAGCATTTCGTACTCATGAACCATGTCGGCGACAGCCTCGCCGGCCGGGCCGCGGTATTCGAACTGGAAAACTTGTCGCTCCGGGAACTTGTGACGGGTTTGCCGCTGGAATCGACGGACGCCAATCTGAGGCGGCTGTTGTGCCGTGGGCAGTTTCCCGAACTATAGCAGGACGAGGGCATCAACCGCGAGACCTTCCTTTCGTCGTACATCGTCACCTGTCTGGAACGTGTCGGAGCTCCCACAAGGGACAGAGCTCGACACATGCTTTCCTTCTGCTCGCAAAGCTCCCACACTGGGGACAGAGCTCGACACACGCTTTCCTACCGCTCGCAAGGAGTACCAAGCGTACCATTGGGGACAGAGCTTGAATGCAAGCGCCCGTCAATCTAAGCTCCCACACTGGGGACAGAGCTCGACACACGCTTGCATTACGCGCAAGGTAAGGGACTTCAGGGAAAGAGCTAAAACACAACCGCCAGTGTGCGTTAAAAGCTCCACCTGGGACAGAACTTGAGTTCCCATCGGTCAGGGACTTAGAAGGTAAGAGCCCGATAGGGACAAAAATCCCTTCTCTTCTTCGGGGACAGAGCTCTCTTCTTCGGGGACAGAGCTAGGCTGTCTGTCAGGTGAGATTTCCTCGGGGACAGAGCCAGAAAGAGAGCCAGAAAGAATCAGTACGCAAGCGCCAGTGCGCAGTATGCCTTACTAATTTACATATGAGAATGCCAAGAATCCTAAAGGAAGGCGCATTATACCATGTTACGGCTCGTGCTAACCGCAAGGAGATGATCCTCGAATCATACGAGATAAAAGAGCTGTTTCTCGAGGTGCTTCGACGTGCCAAGGACAAGTACGCGTTCCGGCTGGAAAATTTCTGTATTATGGGGAACCATTTTCATCTCATGGTGCGACCGGAAGGTACAACAAATCTTTCCAGGCTTATGCAGTGGGTTATGAGCGTCTTTGCGATAGCCTATAACAGGATCCACGGTCTTGTGGGCCACGTCTGGGGCAGCCGGTTCTTTTCGCGTATTGTGTCGGGACTCCGGGAGTTTTTGAAAATTTTCAGGTATATTGACGACAACCCGGTTGAGGCGCACCAGGTAGATGATAAACGGGACTGGCGCTATAGAGGTTTGTGGCACCGCCGAACCGGCATTGCGGAGTTGTGTGCGGGAATGGAGTATTTGTTCGGACTGACGTTCCCGGAGCATACGCAACTTATGCTGACAGATACCCCTTAGTACAGCTCTGAACTGAACTGGGGACAGTCCCTGACTCAAGAGCAGCTAAAGTTGCCCCGCGATCTTTCCGGGGTTGACCTCGTCCATAATCTTGGTCAGAAGTGCTAATGAATTATCCTGTTCATCTTTCTTCATTCTGATCATCCTGTTCCGCCTTCCTTTGCGCCGCTGCGGCTCTGTGTGGTTCATTCTGTCTTGATTCCTGACGTATCCTGTCCATCTTCTCCCATCTTGATAATCTTGTTCTGTATTCCGTAGTACCGCCCGCTTTCTTCCGCGCCTTGACAAGGCTCTGGCCCTTGTCCCCGCCTCCGGCTCCAGCCATACTCTCCCCATGAACGATACGCAAACTGACCCACGGGGCGACTACTGCATCATCCCCGCTGCCGGCCGCTCGTCGCGGATGGGAGCGTGGAAACCGCTCCTCCCCTGGGGCGCCACGACGATGTGCGGCGCGGTAGTCGACATTGTACTGGCGGCCGGGTTGAAGCCGATAGTCGTGGCGGGGTACAAGGCTGAAGAGTTGAAAGCCGCCTTTACGGGACGACCCGAGGTACTTGTCGTTGAGAACCGAAATTGGGAGCGTGGAATGACGGGGTCGATAGCCTTCGGGGCCTCGTTCGCGGGCGGCTCGGCCGGATTTTTGGTCGCTCCGGCCGATATGCCGCGCCTACCGGAACAAGCCTTCGAGTCGGTGCTGAAAGCCGCCTCGCGGCTCCCGGGCACGACAGTGTTCGCCGCACGCGGGAGCAGGCTGGGCCATCCCGTCTGGATACCGGCTTCGCTTGTTCGAGGGATCTCCGAGTTGGAACCGAATTCCAGGCTCCGCGATTACCTGTTGACCATGGGCTGGACGAGTGTCCAGGTCGATGATGACGGCATCTTCGCCGATATAGACACGCCCGGGGCTTACGAGGCCGAATCCTTGCTGGGGCCCGGCGCGCGTGCTACGATGCCGGAATGAAATACTTTAAATTACTGACCGTTCTCATGCTGGCCGGCTCGCTCACTGCAGCCGGAGCCCAGGCTCCTTCGCGGGTATTGATGGGCGGCAAGGCAGTCGGGCTCGTAGCGGACGCTGTGTACGCGTTCCCCTCGGCGTGGGCCCGCATAGCGGCGATAGGCGGCATGGACCAGGGCATGGGCGAGTTCCTCCGCGTCGTCGATCCGGGAATCGCCAGGCTGCCGCCGTTCGACAGGCAGGCGGGGGCGGAGGCGTACGCGGCGTTCAAACCTGACCTGGTGATCCTCAAGTCGGGGCTCCGCTCCGGCGTAGGCGGTCGGCTCGAGGCCTTGGGCGTGCGGACGGAGTACCTGTCTCTGGAATCGCCGGAAGAGTGGTACAAGGACCTTGCGGCGCTCGGACGCGTATTCGGCGCTGAGGACCGCGCCACGCAACTGGTCGCCTATTACAAGGATATAGTGCGGGTTGCCGCCCATGCGGCGGAGAAGGCGGTCGCGGCCCGGAGGGGCGAAAAGCCCCGCGTGCTGCTGGTCCAGGCCACGGGCGACGGTTTCGAGGTCCCTCCCGATACCTGGATACAGACGACGATGGTCGAGATGGCGGGC
>CAZKJA010000221.1:0-6615 GCA_964552925.1 uncultured Treponemataceae bacterium | reverse complement strand
CCTGCCATTTCATCTATCTGCAACGGAATGGATTTCAGGAAGGAATGCGACTTCTCGCCGGGCGATATGGAAGAAAGGGCGGGGAAAACGGTCTTTGCCGCGCGATTCGCGTCGACGAAACGACCCTGGAGGTCTATTACGATCACTCCGTCCCTTATGGCGTCGAAAATTCGTTCCCGGGCGATGGGGACCAAGTCCAGCAATCCGAACTTGAAGATGCCGATGAACAAGCAGACGCCGGTAAGCGTAAGCGCGAAAGGCGTGGGATCGAGCTGGAACGGCCCCTTGCGGATGATGAGGACGAGATGGGCGAGCCAAGGAGACAGGACGCCGAGCCCGATAATGAAGGACTGGACCCTGAACAAACCCTCCGACTGGAACAGGACGCGCACGAGATTCACCGTGCCGAGCAAGAGCATCCCGTAGAGGAAGGCCGCGTTGATCCAGTACCAAGGGCCACGGGAGCACACTATGATGCTCAGGCCAGGCGATTCGGCGAGGGAGAATCCAGTGTACATCAAGGGTAGAAAGCGCTCCGTTGAAACGATGGCGAGTGTAATCGCAGGGACAATGAACAAGAAGAGTCGACGCTTGATCCCGTGGAAAAATGCCCTGTCTAGAAGTCCGTCCGCGAAGATCACCCAAATTGGCGGTACGAGCGTTACGCCGAAGTGTTCGACTTTCAACCAAAAGATGACCGAGGCCAAATCGGGGGTGTTGAGTTCTATAGTATATGCCGCGGCGTATAGCGCATTCGCGACCATCATGAATGTGAAGGGATAGGCGCCAGGAGCGTTTCGACGCTTGCTGAAGACGTACAGGCCCAGAAACAGGGACAAGCATGTCGAGACGATGCCGAATAAGGTTAGCGTTGATGAAAAAGTCATTATTGGTCGCAATCCTATGCGATCGGAGAGCGCTTTTCAAGATAAATTAGTCCTCGTTGAGGGTTTGGGCGCCATATTGCCGGAATTTCGGTCCGCCTGCAGGCGCGGGCTTCGCCAGAGCGCCTTCCGCCTCCTGGAAGCCCTCCCGCTGCTTTAAGGCATCACAGAGACCACCGTATATCCCGCTTTGACCACTGCGCCCCGAAGCATGTTGGAGTCCAGGCTGTCTCCCTCGACGATTGCCTTGCCTTCGAGCAAGTCCACGGTGGCGCTCGAAACCCCGGCGGTTTCCTCTATGGATTTTTTCACCCGCATGGCGCAATGGCCGCAACTCATACCGCTGATCGTGACTATCTTCTTCAAGTGGAACTCCTTCGGGGTAAATACCCCCTAGGGGTATATTATACAGCAATTCCACGAAGAAGTGAAGCCGGTACGGACGATTGTCAGTACCCGGCGGAGGCCGCCTTGGCCGCTGTCAGGGCCTTCTCGTAGTCGGGTTCCTGCCCGATATCCGGTACCTGTTCCGAGTATACGACCTTCCCCGCGGGGTCGATGACTACGACAGCGCGCGAAAGTAGCCCCGCGAGAAGGCCGTCGGTAAGCGTCACGCCGTAGGCCGTGCCGAAATCGTGGTTGCGCAATTCCGAAAGCGGCACCACCGCGTCGATGCCCTCGGCCGTGCAGAAGCGCTTCTGCGCGAAAGGCAGGTCCCTGCTGACAGTCAGCACAAGAGTGTTTCCAGCATTCTTCACCTTTGTGTTGAAGGTCCTGGCGCTCGTCGCGCAGACGCCTGTGTCCAGACTCGGCACTATATTGAGTATTAGCGTCTTGCCTTTGTAGTCGACGAGGCTGACATCGGTCAGCGCCGAGGTGGTCAGTTTGAAATCCGGCGCCTTGGATCCTGTTTTGGGCAAGTTTCCGATGGTATGAACGTCAGTACCCTTGAATTTGACTGTAGCCATGCAATTCCTCCTAGCTGTCCTGCATTATAAAATATGATTATAAGATTACGGAATCAAGCACGATCGCGCTTGCGGTACCGTACGGCACCGATTATCATCAAGGCTCGATGAAACATCCATACGTCGTTCCATCAACCAGCGCGCTTCCCGACGTCGGCTTGCCAGAACCGAAGGTCTCGCGCCCGGTATTGGCGCTCATGCGCCTGGTGACGGGCGCGTACTTGCGTATCCGGCTCGGCTTTGAACGCATCGACATCCGCCACGCGGACATCCTGGTACGCGAGGTACTCGCCTCGATGCGCGGCGAGAAGCGGCTCATCATCGCTTTCCGCCACCCGTTCGGGGACGAAGCCCAGCTGATTTCCTGGACGATGGCCGGAGGGGTCGAACGCGAAGCGGGGCGGCTGGGAATCAAGTTGCCGTACCGGCCGCTCGCCTTGTTCGTGCACGGCTACGAGGTACCGCGCTGGGGCGGCGCGCTCGTACGCTTCCTCTTGCCCCGCATGGGCGCGATGCCGGTGCACCACAGCAAGCTCGATTCCGGAGGCTTGGCTCGCATACGCGGCGTCATAGAGGACGGGCCGTACCCTCTCGCCATAGCGCCCGAGGGCCAGGTCAGTTATGCGAGCGAGGATGTCCCCCGGCTGGAGCAGGGAACCGTCCGGCTTGGCTTCCAGGCCGCCGAGAAGCTGGCCGCTGTCGGGCGGGCCGAGCGCGTCGAAATCCTGCCGCTTTCGGTGCACAACCGCTATGGCCCGCGCGCCGTGCCCAGCCTTATGCGGCTCGTGTCGCGGATCGAGTCGTTCTCGGGTACGGCGCGCGCCGGCAGCGACAGCATCCACGCCAGGCTGTCGGCCTGCCTGGAGCGCCTCCTCGGGCTCGCGGAGAAGGAGTACGCGCTCCCGGTAGATCCGGCAAGAAGCGTCCACGACCGCATCGAGGACATAGTAGAGGCTTCCCTCTGTTCGGCCGAACGCATCCTGGGCATCCAACGCGGACCCGAGGACCCGATCGACCGGCTGTACCGAATCCGACAGGCAGGCTGGGACAGGATCTACCGCCTGCCCGGCGAGGATCCCCGCCGCATGCCCCCGCTCGGGCGCGCGATTGCCGACAGGCACGCCGGGGAAGCCTGGTACGCGCTCAGGCACATGGAACTGGCGGACTTTGCCTGGTACTTCCGTTCCCCGCCGCCGCCGGACGGAGCGCCTCTCCATGCAGTCGTCGAGTACGCGCAGAACCTGTGGGATCTCGCAAACAGGCTCGCGGGAGGCGCGATTTCCGGCCGCATCAACGTGCGCCCCAAACTCGTCACCGTAGTCGTAGCACCCGCGATCGACCTCACCGGGAGGTTGCCGGACTTGCGCTCGAGCCGAAAGGCCGCCTGCGTCGCCGCGACCGACACGCTTGAAACCATGTATAGACAGTGTATAAAGGAGATGGCAGATGAAAAACGTTGAACAAAGCGGACGACTGCCCGTGCGGACCAAACTGGGCTTCGGAGTCGCTGACCTGGGCGGCAACCTGTTCTTCACGGCGATGGGTTTCTGGTCGCTTAACTACCTTACCGACACCGTCGCGATACCCGCCGCGGCCGCCGGCGCCGCTGTCATGATCGGCAAGCTGTGGGATGCGGTCACCGACCCGATGATGGGCTTCATCTCGGACCGGACGAGGACCAGGTGGGGACGCAGGCGTCCGTACCTGCTGTTCGGCGCGGTGCCCTTGTTCCTCAGCATGTGGTTCTTCTTCACGAATCCGCATATCGCCAACCCCATCCTGGTGACCATCTGGGCGGCTTTCGCCCTGTGCCTCCTCAACACGGCGTACACTGTGGTCAACATCCCGTACTCGTCGCTGACCCCCGAGCTGACGCAGGACTACCACGAGCGCTCGAGCCTCAACGGCTACCGCTTCGGGTTCGCGGTAATTGGGACGATACTCGGCGCAGGCGCCGTCCTGCCCATCATCGGCCTGTTCAAGACGCGCGACGCGGGTTTCTCCGCGGTCGGCGCCATCCTCGGCCTCGTGATGATGGTGACGGCGCTCATCACCTTCGCGTCGGTACGGGAGCCGGACCACTCGAAGACGCCGAGGCCGACCGAGGGTTTCTTCCAGACGTTCCTCGCGGTCTTCAAGAACAAGCCCTACGTGATAATATTGATAACCTACGCGCTCAACCTTACAGCGCTCAACTTCGTCCAGGGCATCCTCATTTATTATTTCAAGTACCTGTACAACAACGAGGGCGCGACGACGATCGCGATGATACTTCTCCTCGTCGTAGCGATGGTGAACATCCCGATATCGGTGCTCGTCTCCAAGCATATAGGAAAGAAGCGCACCTACCAGATTTCCTTCTTCATACTCGCGACGGCGTGCCTGGGTATATTCTTCCTCGGCCATGTGCTCGGCATGAAATTCTTCCTTGCGATGATGGTGTACGCGGGCGTCGGGATCGGCTTCGGGTACGTGGCGCCGTGGGCGATGGTCCCCGACACTATCGAATACGACGCGGTTACCACGGGCAAGCGCAAGGAAGGCGCCTTCTACGGCATGTGGACCTTCACCTCGAAGGTTGGCACCTCGCTGGCGATATTCCTGACGGGCGTCATCCTGGGCCTGGCGAAGTACGCGCCCAACCTGGCGCAGCAGGCTGACTCGGCGACGTTCGCGATCCGGCTTATCGTCGGCCCGATACCTGCGATCGTATTCCTGTTGGCAATCATCCTGGTGCAACTCTATCCGATAGACGAGAAGACCTATGCGGCGTTCATGGCCAAGGCGGGCAAGGCGGAGTAGCCAGCCGGCGGGCTCCCGGCCTGCCAGCTACATCCCCATCGGGAAGAGTATCCCCTGCTTGTCGCGCAGGCGGGCCGCGATGGTCTTCACGATGCAGGCGAGGTCCCTGGAGTTGGCTACGAAGTCGAGGCGGTCGCCGGGGACGACGAGCACCGGCGACAGCTCGAAACCGTCTATCCACTCCTCGTACAGGCGGTTGAGGTCGGCGAGGTACTCGTCGGGAATATTCTGCTCGTAGTCGCGGCCGCGCATCGTTATCCGCTTCCTGAGAGTCGGCACGGACGCGCGCAGGTAGACGACCAGGTCGGGGGGCGGCAAGAGGCCCGCGAGGGTGCGGTACAGCTCGCTGTAGCTCGCCCAGTCCCTGGCGCTCATCGAGCCGCGCTCGTACAGGTTGCGCGCGAAGACCTCGGCGTCCTCGTACATCGACCGGTCCTGTACCACGGGGAACGGATCGTCCATCAGCGCGCGGTGCGAGCGTACCCGGTGCGTCAGGAAGAAGGTCTGCGACTGGAAGGCCCAGCGCTCCATGTCGGCGTAGAAATCCTGCAGGTAGGGGTTCTCGGCGACGGGCTCGTAGTAGGGCCTGTAGCCCAGGCGTTCGGCGAGGAGTCCCACGAGGGTCGATTTTCCCGCGCCGATGTTGCCGGCAAGCACGACGTATTTCTTCATCGATGGATTTCCCGTGGGCCAGTCTAGGCCGGCTCCGCGTTTTTGGCAAGGCGGGCCGGCTTGTTGCCGATGCCGTATACCATGGGTACCGATGTCCTGTATGATGGCGCATCTCCCGCCGTAAAAAGCACGCCAGGACCAACCATTGACCCACACAGACGCATCGAATCCCGCTATCCGCAATATCGCCATCATTGCCCACGTCGACCACGGCAAGACCACGCTCGTCGACGCCATGTTCAGGCAGTCCGGAGTGTTCCGGGCGGGGCAGGAAACGCAGGACCGGCTGATGGACAGCATGGACCTCGAGCGCGAGCGAGGCATCACGATTGCGGCGAAGAACTGTTCGGTGGTATGGGACTCGGTCAAGATAAACATACTCGACACCCCGGGCCACGCCGACTTCGGCGGTGAGGTCGAGCGCGCTCTCTCGATGGTAGACGGCGCCATCCTGCTCGTCGACGCGTCCGAAGGCCCGCTGCCGCAGACGCGCTTCGTGCTGGGCAAGGCGCTTGCGGGAGGCCTGTCGATAATCGTCGTAGTCAACAAGATAGACAGGCCCGACGCCAGGCCCGCGGAAGTGCTCTCCGAGATCTACGACCTGTTCATAGACCTCGGCGCTGACGACAAGCAGCTCGAGTTCCCCGTGCTCTACGCGATAGGACGCGACGGCGTGGCGCAGGACACTCTCGAGGGCACCAGCTCGAATCTCCACCCCCTGTTGAATGCCATAGTGCGGGAGATTCCGCCGCCCGCGTACTCGAGCTCCGAGCCCTTCCAGATGCTCGTATCGGACCTGTCGTACTCCGATTATTTCGGGCGCCAGGCGATAGGCAAGGTGATCAACGGCCGGGCCCACTTCAAGGACAACCTTGTCTGCATCGGCGAAGGCGGCGGCCGCGAGGCGCTGAGCATCTCCAAGCTGCATACCTACGTAGGTCCAAAGCTGGTCGAGGCCGACAGCGCCGAGGCCGGTGACATCGTCGTGCTGTCGGGCATACAGAATGTGCACATCGGCGACACGATCTGCACGGCCGACGCGCCCAAGGCGCTAAAGCGCATAATCGTCGACGAGCCTACCGTCAGCATGCGCTTCTTCGTGAACACTTCGCCCCTGGCCGGGCTCGAAGGCAAGAAGGTCCAGTCGCTCAAGCTGTACGAACGCCTTCGCAAGGAAACGCTTAACAACGTCTCGATCCAGGTCGAGGAAGCCGGCTCGGGCGGCGGCTTCATAGTCCGGGGCCGCGGCGAGTTCCAGCTTGTCATCCTTATAGAGATGCTAAGGCGCG
>CAZKJA010000220.1:0-6651 GCA_964552925.1 uncultured Treponemataceae bacterium | reverse complement strand
AAGACGGCTGCTCGATCTGATGGAACTTTCGTCAGACGGCTTGATCGCATTCCTGAAAGCCCTTTTGGAGGCAGGTTCCGATACCGTGCAGGCTGGAGATTCCCTGGCTTCCCTGAGCATGATCTCGCCGGCGATATATGAAAAATACGCGTATCCCTTTGAATGCAAAGTATTCTCCGCGTTGGAGCCGCTGGTCAGAAAAAGAGGTGCGACAAGCATCCTGCACATCTGCGGAGATACGAGAAAAATACTGCCTTTCATGGCTATGACCGGGGCGGATATTCTAGAAATTGACGCCAAAGTGGACATGGCTGACGCGAAGTCCCTTGTCGGTACAAGCGTTGTACTTATGGGCAACCTTGAGCCGACCACGGTGCTTTTCCAAGGGAGTCCAGAGTCGGTCAGAGCGGAAGCGATCGCCTGCATGCGGGCGGCGAACGCGCTCTCGGGCAATTTCATCCTCGGCTCCGGTTGCGAGGTCGTCCCGGGAACCCCTATGGAGAACATGAGGGCCTTTGTGGAGGCTGCACACTCGTTCAAAGGGTAAAACGGAGATCCCCAGGATCGCGTCAGGCCACCCGTGACGGATCGGGACGAAAGCGGCAAGGCAGCCCGATTGTCGCGGTATGTGTTTTACGCTTCGCTCGCGTGGGCACGCACCGCGCCAATCAAGGCTTGCAGATCAACGCAATGCTTCAGGTTCTACAACAAATGCTTGAGTACGAAGAACAAACCAACCACCCATGTAACCACGGGAATCTCCTTCGCCTTGCCGGCGACGGACTTCAACAGGATATAGGAGAGGACGCCGAACACCAGGCCTTCGGCGATGCTGTATGAGAGCGGCATCATTACGATCGTCAGGAACGCGGGGATAGCCTCGGTGAAGTCGCGCAAGTCGATATCCTTGACCGGGCTGAGCATGAACAGGCCGACGAGTATAAGCGCGGGGGCCGTCGCGGCGCCGGGGACGAGAAGGAAGAGCGGCGACAGGAACAACGCCGCGCCGAACAGGATGCCGGTCGTCAGCGAGGTGAGGCCGGTGCGTCCGCCTTCGGCGACGCCGGCTGCGCTCTCGACGTACGAGGTGACGGTCGAGGTGCCCAGAGCCGCGCCGGCGACGGTGCCGATGGCGTCGGCGAGGAGAGCCTGCTTCACCTTCGGGATATCGCCGTTCTTGCTTATGAGCCCCGCCTGGGTCGTTACGCCTACCAGGGTGCCGATGGTGTCGAAGATGTCGACGAACAGGAACGTGAACATCACGACCAGGAAGTCGAGGGTGAACACCTTGTCGAACTGGAACTGGAAGAAGAGCGGCGCCGCCGGCCCCGAGACCGGGCTCCAGCCCTTGGGGATTGTCGTGACGCCGAACGGAATGCCGACGAGCGTCGTCGCGACTATGCCGATGAGCAGGGCGCCCTTGACCTTGAACGCGAGCAGGGCGCCGCTGATCACGATACCTATGAGGGCGACGAGGGCCGGTCCCTTGGTGACTTCTCCGAGCCCGACGAGCGTCGCGTCGTTGTTGACGATTATACCGGCGTTCTGCAGGCCGATGAACGCGATGAAGAGTCCGATGCCCACGGAAACTGCATTCTTGATGTTCCTGGGTATCGACTTGACGATGGCCTCGCGGATATTGAAGAGCGACATCACTATGAAGATTATGCCTTCGACGAATACGGCGGTCAGAGCCAGTTGCCACGTGTAGCCCATGCCGAGCACCACGGTGAACGCGAAGAAGGCGTTGAGCCCCATGCCAGGCGCGAGAGCGATCGGCAAGTTGGCCAGCAAGGCCATCACGACGGTGGCGATCATCGCGGACAAAGCTGTCGCGGTGAAGACGCCACCGGCCGGCATCCCTGTCACTTTGAGGATGGCCGGATTCACCGCGAGAATATAGGCCATGGTCATGAATGTCGTGATACCGGCCATGATTTCGACCCGGACGGTCGTACCATGTTCCTTGAGCCTGAAATACTTCTCCATTGGAATGCCTCCTTGTTGATCCGAACGAGAGTACGCCCCAAACAACTTTTTTGGCAACCGGTTTTTGTCAGCTTGCGTTGCCCCCAGAATTGACACGCGTCCATATTCTGGTCGAGAATCCCGGTCTACCGGGCAGGCATTTAATGGAAAGAAGGTAATAATGAGCCTTGAAGGGACCTGGCAAAACGAATACGGTTCGATCATGAGCCTCTCACAGGACGAACACGGCATGATCCATGGGCTATATCGATCGACGACTGGATCGACGGGTAGTTATTACGTCCTGGGGGCCACGGATCCCCGCGAACCGGAACCTGCCAGAGGGCAAGCCGTGTCGCTCTCGATCTTCTGGCGATCGATAGGCGACGATCCAGCCGATCCCAGCTGGCACTGGGTTTCGGGACTCGGCGGACAGCTCCTTGGCGAAGGCGTCGACAGGAGGCTTGTCCTGATTCACAACATGATGGCGACGACGGAGTTTCCAGGACAGGCCCATATCGGAGGCCATCTGGACCGGCTCATCTATACGCCGTTGCCCGAAGCTGGGGTGACAGGATACGCATCGGCAAGGGCGCTTCTAAAAGAGGCTCCAGCATCGGGTATCGCGAACGCGTGCGATGGGCGCTGGATCGACGTGACGCGGCCGGAGATACGCCTGGTTCCGAGACTCATGGATGGAAGCTTCGGCATCGCCACGGCCGAACTCGAGTTCTATGGAAAAACCTGCGCGGCGTACGGCTTCATCGACCCCACTGCTGGCGTGGAAGGATGCAGGTACCACGCGGTCAGCCTGTCTGCCTTGCTGGACAGGGAAAGCGGCGAGACGGTGACGATGGCGGGGAGCCTTGATACCGCTACGGGGATCATGAGCCTGACCGTCTTCAGGAACGCTGGAACCAGCCATGAATACAGGTATACTCAGACTCGGGTCGACGAATTCCGCCTTAAATGTTCCGCTTGACCGTTTCATCATATTTTGACAGTATGGGCGAGGCTCTGGTATATCAATGTAATTTTTCATAATAGCGAAGCGATTCACCTGAAACGCATCGATATTTCGAAAAACAACACCGACGCGCGCATGCGAGGAGTCCCGAGGCATGAGTGAAGCCGCTGGCTCGAAAGAATCCCTCCTTGAAATACGCGGACTCTCGGTACGTTTCAGGACGAGCGAAGGCACCCACAGGGCGGTGAGGGACGTGAGTCTCTCGCTCGACCCAGGCGAGATCCTGGGAATCGTGGGCGAAAGCGGCAGCGGAAAGAGCGTCACTGCGCTCTCGATCATGAACCTGATTCCCAATCCCCCGGGTGAAGTATTCGAAGGCAAGATACTCTTCGCGGGCCACGACCTGCTGTCGTTGACGCCGGACGGAATACGGAAGATCAGGGGCAACGAGATTGCGATGATATTCCAGGAACCGATGACATCGCTCAATCCGATACACAATTGCGGCAAGCAGGTGATGGAGCCTATCCTGGTTCATCAGGGTTGCGGCAAGGAGGAAGCGAAGGGCAAGGCCCTCGAACTCCTCAAGCTCGTGGGCATACCCAACCCCGTACGCGTCTTCGCGGAGTTCCCCCACCAGCTCTCCGGCGGTATGAGGCAACGGGTCATGATAGCGATGGCGCTTGCCTGCCGCCCCAAGCTATTATTGGCCGACGAGCCGACGACTGCGCTGGACGTGACGATCCAGGCGCAGATACTCGAACTGATGAAGGCCCTGCGCAAGGACCTGGACTCGGCCATCATCATGATAACCCACGATCTCGGGGTGATAGCCGAGATGTGCGACAGGGTCATCGTGATGTATTGCGGGCAGGTCGTCGAAGAGAGTCCCGTCAAGGATCTTTTCAAGCGTCCCCTCCACCCGTATACCGAAGGCCTCCTCGATTCCATCCCCAATGTTTCGGTGAAGCGCGACAGGCTCCGCGCCATAGAAGGCATGGTACCCAGCCCGTTCGAAACGATGCCGGGTTGCAGCTTCCAGCCCCGATGCCGCTACGCACGGGGAGAGTGCTCGGAGAAATGTCCGGAACTGGAATCCGTCGGCGTCAAGCGCTCGGTACGGTGCTGGTACCCGTTGGCGAAGGAAAGCTGAAATACCATGGACAACGATGTCATCCTGAGCGCGCGGAACCTGAAGATGTACTACCGGAGCGGCGGACGCCTGTCCTTGGCCAAAGGCCGCGTGCGCGCCGTCGACGGCGTATCGCTGGACATCCGCAGGGGCGAGACCTTCGGGCTGGTCGGCGAGTCGGGTTGCGGCAAGAGCAGCCTGGGCAGGACCATACTCGGCTTATACAAGCCGAACGCCGGAACGGTCACGTTCGGCGGAGAGGATGTGTTCGCGCGCAGGGGAGCGGACGCGAAGCGTTTACGCAGGCGCATGCAACTGATCTTCCAGGATCCGAGCGCCAGCCTCAACCCGCGCAGGACCGTCGAGGAAACGCTCAGCGAACCCTTCATAATCCACCGGGTCGGCACCAAAAGCGACCGCCCCAAGAGGATAGCCGGGCTCATCGACAAGGTCGGATTGTCTTCCTACCATCTGAGCCGGTATCCCCACGAGATGTCCGGCGGGCAGAAGCAACGGGTCGGCATAGCTCGCGCCATAGCCCTGAACCCCGAGTTCATAGTATGCGACGAGGCGGTCTCGTCGCTCGACGTCTCGATACAGGCGCAGGTGATCAACCTGCTCGAGGACCTGCAAAAGGAATTCGGCCTTACCTACCTGTTCATTTCGCACAACCTGGGAGTCGTCCACCATATAAGCGACCGTGTCGGCGTGATGTACCTCGGCAAGATCGTCGAGGTCGGGACGCACGACGACATCTACCGCGACACCTTGCACCCCTACTCGCAGGCGCTCATCTCGGCGCTCCCCAACACCGATCCCGAGCGGCAGGGCGAAGGCAGGATACTACTGACGGGCGACGTGCCGAGCCCCGTCAACCCTCCCGCCGGCTGCCGTTTCCACACGAGGTGCCGGTACAGGAAGCCGATATGCGATTCTATGGAACCGGAAATCCGGGATGCCGGGAACGGTCACCTCGTCGCGTGCCACCTGGCGAAGGCCGGGGCTACGAGTAACCCCGGGAATCCGACATCCTGAAAAAAGCGATATTCCATCGGAGCCTGGCTTCGATGCAGCAATGAAAGTAGAAAGGTAGAGACATGAAAAAGAGAACACTGGCCGTAGCCATCGTGATGATGGTCCTGCTCGCTGTTTCGAGCGCCTACGCGGCGCCCGTCAAGCAGCTCGTGGTGGCCCTCGATCCGGACTATCAGACCTTCGACCCGGCATTGGCCTACGAGGTTTACGCGATGATGGTCCTCCACCCCGTCTACGAGACCCTCATGCAATTCGAAGGCGGTATCGACAAGCTTTCGTACGGCGCCGCAATCAAACATGACATATCCAAGGATGGCCTCAGCTATACATTCACGCTCCGCAAGGGCGTCAAGTTCGCCAGCGGCAATCCCCTGACGGCCGAGGACGTCAAATGGAGCGTAGAACGCTCGATGAACCTCAAGGGCAACGGCGCCTTCCTGGCCGAGGGGATCGTCTCGGTTTCCGCTCCCGACGCGGGCACCGTCGTGTTCAAGCTCGCCGCGCAGGACGCGTCATTCCTGACCAAGCTCACCTCCAACGTGTTCGCGGTTGTCGACAGCAAGACCGCGATCAAGAACGGGGCGACCAACGCCGCCGACGCCCAGAGCTCCGACAAGGCCAAACTCTGGTTCGACAGCCACTCCGCCGGATCCGGCCCCTACGTCATCGAGTCCTACACCCCCCAGGTCGAGGTCGTCCTCGGCCGCAACAAGAACTACTGGGGCAAGGCTCCGTTCTACGACAAGCTCGTGCTCAAGTCGATAAAGGATCCGGGCGCCCAGCTGATGATGCTCCAGAAGAACGACATCGACGTCGCCTTCAACCTCGGCCCCGAGCAGGTCAAGCAGGTCAAGGACAAGAAGGGTATCGCGATAGAGAAAGCCCAGTCGATGACGCTGACGTTCATGCTGATGAACCGCGATCCCGCCGTGGGCGGCCCGATCGCCAACCCCGACGTCCAGAAGGCCATCAGGCTCGCGCTCGATTACGCCGGCATGCAGACTATAGCCGGCGAAGGCGCGGTCACCCCGGTCGCGCCCTTCCAGGTCGGCTTCTTTGGCTCCTTGCCCGCCAAGGATCCCAAGACCGCCCAGAACCTGGCCAAGGCCAGGGAGCTGATGAAGAAGGCCGGCTACGAAAAAGGCTTCAAGACTACCTTCGAAGTCTCGACGCAGACCGTCGAGGGCATGGACCTGCCTACTCTCGCGCAGAAGATCCAGAACGACCTCAAGCAGATCGGCATCGAGACCGAGATCAAGACCTCGGACATCATGGTCGCGCTCGATCCCTACCGCAAGGGCAAGCAGGCGCTTTCGCTGTGGTATTGGGGCCCCGACTATCCGGATCCTGCCAACCAGCTCGCCTTCCTGCCGGGCAGCCCCGTAGGCCTCCGCGCCAACTGGACCGCCGCGATGAACCCCAAGCTCGCGGCCCTCGGCGAGAAAGCCGCGGTCGAAGTCGACCCCAAGGCGCGCGCCGCGGCGCTCAAGGCCATACAGGAATCGATGGACGAGGACAGCGCCTTCGCGGTGCTCCTCCAGCACGCCCG
>CAZKJA010000219.1:0-6714 GCA_964552925.1 uncultured Treponemataceae bacterium | reverse complement strand
AATTGTTCCATCGCCTTCGCCGCGCAGGTTGAAGTAGGCATGGTTCGTCAGGTTTACAGGCGTGGGCGCGGAGCTTGTCGCCTCGTACGCGATCGAGAGCGTGCAATCCGCCTTCAGGGTGAAGGTGACCGTGACGGCCAGACGGCCCGGGTACCCCTGGTCCCCGTCAGGGCTGACAAGCGACATGGCTACCGACGGATCGCCGCCCGAGGCACCGGGCTGGGCTTTCCAAACACAGCGATCAAAACCCTTGAGCCCGCCATGGAGGTGGTTGGTTCCGTTGTTGGCAGCCAGCTCGTACTCGATCCCGTCGAGGGAAAAGCGCGCCGCGCCGATCCTGTTGGCGTATCGGCCCACGGTGGCCCCCATGTACGGGTGTCTTGCCGTGAGCCCGGCAAGGCTCGACGAGCCAAGGAGCAGGTCGAGTTCGCCGGCTTTGGCGTCGGGCACGATCGCGGAGGTGATGATAGCGCCGTACTCCGAAAGCCCTATCCGCATGGAACCGTTGTCCAGGATGAACAATCTTGGTTCCGAACCGTTGGTCATCACGCCCAAGTTCAACGCCTTGATTCCAGTCGCCATGAGTCTACGCTCCATTCTTCAGTTCCGAATATCAAACATTTCCAAGCAATTCGAAATACCAACGCAGGAGCAACTCGGCCAGGCGATGCGGCAACAGGCGTTTGATTGTGATGGCAAGACGTTGTTGCAGGAACCCGGCGCGGTAACGCGGGCCTACACGCTTTTTTGCCATGAGCTTCATGACCAGCCGCGCCACTAGAATTGGGTCGGCTCCGGCTTTCTCCAACTGTTCAGCGATCGCGAGGGCTCGGCGGCCGTTCTCCGCATAAGGGCTATTCTCGCCCATGCCGTAGGACTTCCGCGCGGCAGTGAATCCAGTCCGGAAAGCGCCGGCCTGGATAAGGGATACCCGAACAGGGAAACCCGCCATCTCCAGCCTGAGCGAATCGATCAAGCCTTCGAGCGCATGCTGACTCGCGGAGTAATACGGCTGGAAAGGAATGCCCGTCAATCCGGCCAGGGATCCTATCACGAGGATCGTTCCCCCCTCCTTGCGCATTCCAGGCAGTACCTCGTGGATTGTACGCGCCGTCCCCATCACGTTCACGTCAAAGAGTTCCGCGGCATCTAGGATCGGGGTTTCCTCGATCGCGCCGGCGATTCCCGCACCCGCACTATGGACAAGGACATCGATGCGTCCTTCCTTGGCGCGGATGTAAGAGATCGCGTGCGAGACCGAATCGTCATCCGAGACATCCATGCGGATAAGTTCGAAGAACTCGTCAACTTTCCTCGGCCGCGCATCGGGAGTCCTGCTCGTGCCGTACACGATATAGCCATTCTTGGCCAAGGCCGTAGCGCAGGAATTGCCGATGCCGCTCGATGCACCGACAACCAACACGACCACGCGACGCTTGTCGGCCATAGTGCTACCGAACGCCCGTTGCCGCTATCACCACCTCGGCGATGCGGTCCGGCGTCATCCTCTCCGTGTTTATGACAAGATCGGCAAAGTCGTACCGGTCGTTGTCGATGCCATAGATCGAAAGGTAGCGTTCCCGGTCGAGTTCATCCCTGCGCCGGGTAAAGGCAAGCACGTCGGCACTCGCACCGCCCTCGCGCTGGCGGATACGCTCGGCCCTTACCTCGCTCGAGGCGTGCAGGTAGACCCGCAATGAGGCGTCGCGGACAAGCCAGATCGCCAAGCGCGATCCTATGACGCAATCCGCCTCGTGGGCCATCGCCACCTGCTTCTCGTCAAGCATCCTGTCATAGGAGGAATCGGCGCTTGCCAACTGTAGAAGTTCCCCGAAAGTTATGCCCATCTCCTGGGCTATCGTATGGAAGGTATAGTTGACGAGGGCGCGTCCCATTTTTTCCGCGACGAGCCTGGATACCGTCGAGTTGCCGCAACCGCTCTTCCCGGAAATTGCAATTATCGATGTCTTGTGCGGCTGTCCCGTTTCTGGAGTCATTCCACGTTCCTTACCTGCTCGCGAAGGTTTTCGACCGAGTCTTTCATCCGTATGACAGCGTCGCTTATCCGTGCGTCCGCGCTCTTGGAACCGATGGTATTGGCTTCACGGTTCATTTCCTGGCAGATGAAGTCGAGCTTCTTTCCGCAGGCCGGTTCTTGCATAGCCGCCCTGAATGCCTTGATGTGCGAACGCAGGCGTGTGATCTCCTCGCTTATCGTGTGCCGGGCCAGGTACGCCGCCAATTCGCCGAGGATGCGCCCTTCGTCGACGAGGCTTCCCATCACTTCCTCGAAACGCGCCCGGAGCGAGGTCCGAATCGCAGCCTCTAGTTCCGGCGCCACCGAATCGATTTGAGCCAGCGCGGATTCAAGCGTCAGCAATTTTTCGTCGAGATCCGCCGCGGTCGTCACGCCCTCTCGGGTCCTCTCGGCATCGAAGGCGTCGATGCACGTGCCCAGCTCCGGGGACAGGAGGCTCCATACTGAATCCGCATCGACATTCCTTTCGAACGATACCATGCCCTCGATGCCCAAGAGGTGCGATATGCGTAGCGGTTCCTCTATGCCGGCCGCCCTGGCCAGGCTCCTGATCGCGTCGGCCACCGCCTTGGCGCTGGAAATGTCGGCCACCACATTGCTCGGCATCTCCCCGCCCAGTACGCGGATATATAGTTCAAGCTTGCCCCGGCTCACCCGCGATTCAACAAGTTCGCGTATGCGGCGTTCAAGCGAGCCCAGGTAGGGCGGCATCTGGATTGTCAGCTCGAGGAACCTGCTGTTCCAGGACTTGAGTACAATTGAAGCCTTCAAGGTCGTTGATTCGAGCCTCGAGGCCCCATAGCCGGTCATGCTTTTCATGGCAGCCCTTTCGAAACCGAAGTCCGGGAGAATTCTTCGTGGAGCATGGCGCCGAGCCGCCAGTTGTCTCCCGCACCCATCGTGATGAACAGGTCGCCCGCTTGCAAGGTAGCCCGTAGGTACGGCGTCGATTCGAGGGGGTCATCGAAGTACACAGCCTCGCAGCCCGCGGCGACGGCACGGTCGAAGAGTACCCGACCGGTCATCCCCGGGTCTGGGGCTTCGCGCGCCGAGGGGTATATCCTGTGGAACAGGCACATATCCGCGGAGACGAATGAAGAGGCAAATTCGTCGAGCAAGGCGCGGGTCCTGGATGCGGTATGCGACATGAAATCGACGACAAGTCTGCGCCGCGGGTAAAACTCCTTGAGTCCTGCCAGGGTCAAGCGTATCGCAGTCGGATGGTGAGCGTAATCGTCCATGAAAAGAACGCCTCGGGCTTCGCCGAGTATCTCGGAACGGCGCTTCGATCCCGAGAAACCCTCGAGCGCCGCGGCGAGCGCATCGAGTTCTTCATCCCCCAGCCTCCTCGATCCTTCCCTGTCGGCAACAATCGAGGCGCACAAGGCGATGGCGGCGGTAGCGTCCAGCGCCAGATGCCTGCCAGGTATCCGGACGCTCCATTGCCGGTCGTACCCCGCGAGCTTGAATACGCCGCGCTCGTCGCGCACCTCGTACCATTCGATGCGGAAATCACCGGATGCCGAGAAGCCGTACGGGAGCCCGCGCAGGTCGGGGCGCTCGAGGCTCGCGCGCGACGATACGTCTACCGCGCCTGCATCGTCCGCGCAGTAGATTGCAAGACCTCCTGTCGGCAGGGATACAAGGTATTCGACGAAAGCCGTCGAAATGGCCGTGTAATCCGGATAGTAGTCCTGATGATCCGGCTCGACGCTTGTCAAGACGATGCGGCGTGGCCTGAACGACAGGAAATGCCGACGGTATTCGCAGGTTTCGGCGATGAAAAGCTCGTCGCCGAGCGTCAGGGTCGACCGGCCGCCAAATGAGCCTACGGCGCTTCCGGCGAGGATGGCTGCCGGCAGGGATAACGCCCTGGCCAAGGTGCCCGCCAGGGCTGTCGTCGTCGTCTTCCCATGAACCCCGCAGATGCCGCTCGAATCGCGCATCGCCGAGAAGGCGCCTAGCGCCTCGGGATAGCTCATCGTTGGAATACCGAGTTCCGCCGCGCGTACGAGGTCGGGGTTGGTATCCTTCTTGTAGGCGGCCGAGTGTATGACCAATTGTATGCCGCGATGCACATTGGAAGCGGAAAACTTGTGGACGGGCACGCCGATGGCCGCGAGTACTTCATCGGTATAAAAAACGTCCGCTACATCGGAGCCGGTAAGCACGGCACCGGCAGATACGAGAAGTTCCGCCAGCGCGCATACGCCTGTCCCTTTGGCGCCGACGAGGTGGATAGTGTGTCCCTTGAGATTCGACGGTAATACGGCCAGGTTCTCCACGGCTCTCATTCCTGGATCGAAAGCAGTATTTCGGCCTTCCAGCTGGTATCAGATGGCAGATTCAGGGGCCAGAGCAACAGCACGGCAATGCCCTGGACAGGATTATTGCCTATCGAAACGATGCGTGCGCTGGCGGGGAGAGAAAAGGACAGCGACACCGCCTTGAGCGGTCCGTTGTTCTTAAGGGTCAGCCTGGAAAGATTGGCAAGCGACGTCTCCTGGTCGTCTGACAGTGACGCGGGATCCACGATGCTCGAGTCGCCGGCTATCGATTCCAGCGATTCAGGCCTGAGCGCCAAATTCAGCTCGACGCCTAACCAACACCCGCAGTCGGCATCGGATCGATTTTGAAGATCGTAGCTGACTTTGACGGTCCTCTTGCTGAAGGTGTAACGCTTGGACATCGCCAGCGAACGTTTGGATTCGCCCAGATCCACAATCCCATCCCTGGAAAATACTATCGTCAGGGGATCGGTCCCGGGAATTGCTTCCTCGTACGCGTGGGATGAAAAAACGCCTATATCCCCAACCCATGGAGATGCGGCATGGTTGGCTGGCGGCTCTCCAGGGTACAGCCGGTCGACGAAGCATGACTTCCTGGCCTTGGAGTATTCATTCGAGTCGACGAAGACATCGCAAACGTTGCGCCGGGCCTTGAGGGCGTCGAGTTCGACAAGGACGCCGCCTTTCGGGTGCACGCAGGCATTCAACTCCGAACCCTGGTATACATACTCCTTGATACCATCAAAATCTATGTCGGTCTTCAAGATGCCGGGAACGAAGGCGCTCTTCTGGCGGGTGGCCACCTCGGCATCGATCAGCGAACTATAGGCGATCTCACGTATCCTCGGGTCATCGATGCCGCCTGATGGGGATTTCCAGTACGCGTTTCCGCTCTGTCCTTTCCATAAATCCTCGATGGCGATTTTTTTTCTCGCCTTGTCACCCCGCAACTGGCCGATGAGAAGATGGACGTAAAACATCCTGGAATAGAGCGCGGATACGCTGGAATACCTGATTATCGACCTGCGTATGCAACCCTGCGAATGGTCATTCCCGGGAACAGCGCTCGATTCGATGAAGCGTGTCGAGGCGGAACCGGCGAAGTACAGTCTTTGCGTAACCTTGCTCGTCTTGAGGTAACGGGTCGGTGTGGTCGTCTCCATCTCCAGCGAGACTTTCCTGAACCAACCGAAAGTGCGTTCCATATATAAATCGGGGGATTCGGAGCCCGAAGCTTCCCACAACGCCCGGATCCGTTCACCAGGCATCATCAACACCGAAAAAGGCCTGGAAGCGATTCTCTCGGCGGCTTCAATGAAGCCGGGGCTGTCCGGAAAACTCGTCGAACAGTCGAATACCGGAAATACAGTGACGCAGCGACCGAGATCCTCGGTTATCACAGGTCTTGATTCGATGTCGGGATTGCCCATGGCGTCCAGGAACTGTGCTTCGGACAGGAAGGTATAATCCATGCCGGAGGTTTGAAGCGTCGAGGCAAGCCAGGGTTCCCATGCGTATTCCGTGAGCCAGCAACCGCGGGGACGCTTTCCAAAGCTCTTGCGCATGTACGTGGTCATCAGCTCTATCTGTCCGAGACGGTCGGAGTTGGGTATCAACGGCAATATAGGCGCGTAAAATCCGCCCCCGAGCAGTTCGATCTGGCGACGCGCCGACATTTCCTCGAGAAGCATAAGGTATTCAGGATGCAAAGCCTCAAATCGCCGCAGCAAGCTGCCGGAATAGAAGAGCGTAGCCTGTATTTCCGGAAAACGGTTTAGAGCGGAGAGGAATGGCCGGTAGCTGCTCTGATAGGTTCTTTCGAACTCAACATCATCAAAACCTTCCGGGAGGTGGTTGTATGTCCCCAATACAAGGTTCGTTTTTAACATACCGACTCATCCTTTAGGGTCATGGAGGGCAATTATAACGCAGAACAATCCGGCGTGAAAGCGAGAAAGCATGAAGGCACCCGATTTCTAGTTGATAATCCTCGAAAAAAATGTCGCGTCAACGCCCGAAAAGGTCAAGGCAATCAAGCCGGCGCTCAGCATCTGTATAGGCGCACCCCGAAATGACGGCGGAACGAGTTCAAGATCCATCCGCTCGACTATTGCCGCAAGGAATGACGTAGCCGCGATATAGCCGATTACGGCGGTCGCCCCGCCCGCAAGGAGCAGCCAGGGTGACGAAAAGCGGCTGCTCGCCATCATCGCGCTGGCATAGAGCACGACGGTAGCCTGGAAGGAGGTCTCGTCGTGGATGTAATGGCAGTTCTTGTGCAACATAGACGCCATCAACCTGATCGAGGCGAAGTACCCGAAAAGGATCACAAGGAACACAAGGGGAGCCATTGATTCGAGCCCCCAGGGCATGAGCAGATGCCTGAAT
>CAZKJA010000218.1:5137-6725 GCA_964552925.1 uncultured Treponemataceae bacterium | reverse complement strand
CGCCACGAGGCCCCGTCAGGCGTGAAGGGAACCTTCGAATTGGCGCCCAGGTTGACCCCGCGCAGCAGCGCGGTGCGCCCGTCCTCTTCCTTGAACCACCCATCTTTGATACGCATACCGAAATCCCCCCTTGGGTAAACCGAAAAATGATAGCCGCGAATCATCCTTCTTAAATGAAGGCATGAAGCGCGGAAGCGTTCACGATGCCTCGCCTTGCCATTGCTGGCCATTGAAGCAAAGCTAGTACCTCGAAGCTTGTTGCTACACTAAAAAGCTACCATTGGTGGTAGTCCCAATCAGGATTACCATACTTGGAATAGTACTCTTCTCCGTGAACCACAAGCTTCGAGGAACTAAGTAAAGCAAACCCCGATATTGAAAATTTCATGTTCATTAAACACCTATTCAACCGCATTTTGTGACAATATTGATTTATTTCTACCTTTTGTCAAGGGAAAAGTGAAGTTTTGGCAAAACACGTATGGCCGCTCAAGGAATCCATGTGGGTTGCCTCTTGCGCGGGGTCGAAAAGATTGACGCCCGTTCGGTATGCGAATATGCTCACCCTACAGGTGAGCCATGTCGACATATAGACGCGATAAAATCTTGGAATTCGTGCACAAGAACGGGTTCTGTACCGTAGAAGAGCTCTCACAACGTCTGAATACCTCGACCATGACGATCCGGCGCGATTTCTTCGCCCTCGAAAAGGAACGGCTGATCACGCGCGTCCATGGAGGGGCGATCCCCGTCGAGAATCTTTTGGTCAGCTCCCATATCGACCGCCGCATCAGAGAGCATGTAGGCGAGAAACAGAAGGTCGCCGCCTATGCCGTCTCCCTTTTGGAGCGAGGCGATACGGTATTCCTGGACGTGGGCTCCACCTGTTCCTATCTCGCGGAAGCGTTCCCGGAAAATCTATCGCTTACCGTCATTACCCATTCCCTCAACGCCATCGATATCCTTAAGGGAAAAGTGGGAATCAGCACGATCTGCGTCGGCGGTAGCCTGGAGGAAAGCATAGGCGCTTTTACGGGCTCCATAACTGAATCATGCCTGTCCGGTTTTTTCGTGAACAAAGCTTTCGTCGCCGCGACGGGGATTTCCGAGGAGATGGGTTGCGCTTCGAATTACGTAGACGAATCGAGGATCAAATCCATCATGCATAGCCATGCCAGGCGAAGCTTCATCATCGTGGATGCCTCGAAATTTTCCTCCCCCGCTTTCCATACCTTCCTTCCGCTGAAGGAGGTAAAGACCATCATCACCGACGATTCCCTCGCAGAGGCCGAGGTAAAACGATATCGGGAATTGGGGATCGAGATGCTGTTGGCACCTTGATATGCCAGTGCCGGCACTTCGCGCCGTCCCCCGGGAAGGCTCGCCTTCCCGGGGGCTTATTTTAAAAGTATCAGCTTCCAGATTTCCGGATGCTCGCGATTGCGGCGGCGGCAAGAGTCGACTAGTCGACTTTTCCGCCGGCCTGCTTGACGCAATCCGCCACGGCGGACAGGACGGCCTCGCTGGAGTGGGTAGCGCCGGAGACAGTGTCGACCGCCAGGCTCTGTCTCTTGACTATCGCGGCGGG
>CAZKJA010000218.1:0-5127 GCA_964552925.1 uncultured Treponemataceae bacterium | reverse complement strand
ATGCCAATCAGCGCGGGGTCGGAGAGCCCGGGGGTCTCGTTGTTAGTTCCGACGACGACTGAAACGATCTTCGTAGCACTGAATGTGACGCTGACTTCGACGTCGCCGAAGTTGCCCTGCCCGATCGCGGTATAGGTACCCGGCGTAAAGATCGCCTGATTCTTCGACCCCAAGGTCCCGCAAGCGACCAACACGGCCGTCAAGAACCCCACGCACACGAACCCGACGAGTAACCTGAAAAAATCCGTTTTCTTGAACACTCTCTTCTCCTTGCGGCTTCGATTGGGCCGTCGGTGGGGAGTGTAAAGGTTCAAGCAACTCCAAGGTCAAGGAATTTGAGGCTTTTTTTATCAATAAAAATCATGCGACAGAATTTCTGTCATACGGCGCTCGCCGCTCACGCAAGGAGCAGGGCGAAGGAAACTGCCACGGCGGCGGCGACCAATGCGACTCCCGAGCCACGGATCTCCGGACCCGCCGCATATCGCCCGGCGTGCTCGTATTCCGGTACCGCGGGCTCACGCCACACACCGAGCATGAGAGCGTCGGCGTCGCGAAGCACGGAAGACGGACGTAGTTCTCCCGCTTGTTCGAGGATCCTCCCGTAGTAGACGAAGGCCTTGGCTATTACACTTCCAAGGTGACCAGGAAGCCGGAGCGTCGGCAGGATTGAAGCCCTCGAAAGAAAGATCAGGCCCTCGAAGGCCAGGGCTTTGCCGAGTCCTCCCTCCAGGGCCGCCGTCGTGACCGGGAAGGGCCCGATGGTCGCAAGCACCTTTCCCATAGGCACGAGGAGGTTCGCCGCGACTATCCCCGCCATCACGAACAACGTCGCGAGCGGCGAGAAGCCCCTGCCGGAGGCTATCGTGACAACGAGGAAAACGAGGCACATCGCCGCTCGTATCTCGACGTTCCGCTGGAGCAAGAAGGCTATCGAGATCGCCATGCCACCCGCCGCAAGGATTGTCGGGTCGAAGAGGCTCTCGTACCTGGCCCTGCGCGACGCCCGCCGCTCGGCGCGGAGCCCGGTTCCAACCTTGCGCCATCCGGTACCGGCCAGGCTTGGCGCACCGCCGGGTTTGGTTCCGCCGCCCGCGTCATGGCTGGCCGGCTCCGGGGGGATCCGTCCCATCGCGATCGTCAGCCAGGCGGAGCTGCGATGGAAGCCCTCGGCGAAGACTCCGAGCGCCACGCCGGTAACCAAGCCCATTCCCAGGAAAACCGGGGCGATCAGCCTGGCCGCGTCGCCGAAAACCAACACTATAGCCAAGACGACCTGGGTCGAGTTCGAAGCGGCGGCGCCGAGCACCGATATCCCGATCGTCGAGATCGCCGGTCCACCGAGCCTCCGGGACGCCCACATGACGAGGGCTGCCGCCATCGTTCCGGCGAAAGAAAACAGGGCGACGAACGAGAACAGCGAGCCAGAAAACAGGCTCATCCCGATTACCTTGACTATGGCCAGAACCATGAACCATGGCAGCGGGAGGATATCGACAGCGATCAAGAGGGGAAGGTTGGCAATGCCCAGGCGAAGGAACGGCAGGGGCTTGGGTATGAGGTACTCGATTGTCGACAGGAAAAAGCAGAACGCCCCGAGCATGGCGGTCAGATCGGCAACATCGCCCCCGTGCCTCCGCCCTGGGAGCTCGTCCTTAGAACTCGTCATGCCCGCCGCCTCCCTCTATCCTTACGAACACCTCGTTCGGGAGGCAAGCCAGCCATTGGCCCTTGACCCGGATCCCCCCCATCTGGACGCAGCTCTTCGTCGGGCAGGGGGAATCCTCAATATGAACCTCGCCTCCGCGGAACGAAACGACAGTGAACCCGAGCGGGCCCGGAATCTCGACCCGGCCCTCGCAATCGAGCGGATATATCCAGGTGCCCGAGCGTCCGGTGATCACTATGCGTTCGAGACCGGCGCGGCCCGAAAAGCTTGCGAGCGACACGGCCGCGACAAGGCCCGCGACCGCCAGGATCGCGACTATGTCGAGGGGCTTGAGGATCCTTGCCCGAGGCAGGAAGGGCTTGCCCGTTTCGATCGGCTCGTCTCGCACAATTCGCTCCTGGAAAAAAGACCGCTGGAAGCGAGGCGCCGTCCCTTTCATGTCGGGACGGCGCCTCGCGATCTACGAAGGGACTATCCTTACTTTGCCGCGTTCAGGCCGGCGATCCGGCCGAAGGTAAAAATGTCGGCGATGGCGTTGCCGCCCAGGCGGTTACCCGCGTGGATTCCGCCGGTGACCTCGCCAGCGGCCCAGAGGCCGGGGATGGGCGAGCCCTGCGCGTTCAGCACGCGAGTCTCGGTGTCGATCGTGACGCCGCCCATAGTATGGTGCAGCGACGCCTTTCTCGGGCTGATGCTGATCCCTACCTCGGGGTGCGACTCTACGTACGCCAGATCGATGGCGCCGGCGATCACGCCCTTGCCGAAGTCGTCGTCCTTCTGGGCGATCACGAAGGCGTTGTACCGCTCTATCGTCTCGCGCAGCTGCTTCTCGGTAAAGGCGGGGGCAACGCCGGCGGCCGGCTTCTTCGTCGCCTCGGCGAGTTCGGCGAGCGTGGAGCCGTACCATACATGGCCGCCATCGACCATCGGAGCGAGCCGGGCGTCCTTTGTGGTTCCGGTCAGAAGCTTTGACGGATTGCCCGGGTCTCCGCGACCCGCGTATATAATATAGAAGATACCCTTGTCGAGGGCCAGCGAGGCCTTGGCCAGGACATCCCGCTCGGCGTACTCGTCGACAAAGCGCTTGCCCTTGCCGTCGATCCAGATCTGCTCGGCCGCATCGGCCCAGATGCCGTCGGTCATCGTTCCTTTGGTCGGGGAAGAGGAGGGCATCATCTGCGCTACTTCCATGCCGACGACGCCGGCGCCGACCATCTGGGCCATCACGATACCGTCGCCTGTATTGGTGCCCATGTTGGTCGACAGGGTGCGCTCGGAGAGGTCCTTGCCCCAGTACTTGTCATATTTCTTGACCATTACCGGGTTGGCGCAGGAGCCACCTGTGACGAGCAACACGCCCTTGGCGGCCCGGATCGTCACCTTCGTGCCGTACGCCTGGGCCCCCTTCCCCTCGACTACCTTGCCGGCCTTGTCGAGCGATATCTCGGTGCCACGGGTCTCGGTATATATGGTTACGCCGAATTCCTTTGCCTTCTTCTCGAGCTGGGGGATGCGGTCGGCGCCGGTCATGAAGCTGTGCGTCCTGGGCCACATCGCGCCGAGCACCGTACCGAGCCCGGGGAACCCGCCGTAATTGGCTGTCGTTCCGTAAGTCGCGTTGAGTCCGAGGCTATCCATCCAACCGAACGTCGCCAGCGAGCTCGCCGCGAGCTTCCGCGCGAGGTCGAGCCTGGGCGCCACCCAGGAGCCGTCGGTCAACTTCCGAAGCCCGCCTGAGTAGATATGCCACATATGCAAGGCGACCGAGTCGAAGCCTGGCATGTTGGTGCCGGCGCTCGTGCCGACGTTTTTTCCGTAGAAGCCCGTTATGTCGGCCTTGAGCTCGTCGAGGACGGCCTTCCACTCGGGGTATACGTCGAACTTGAGCGAGGGATCGGTCGGGTCCAGGGCCAGGAAGCCATCGAGTGCTTTCTTCTGCGCCTTTGTCAGCTTCATCACCGACTGGGCCTCGGGGTCGACCGCGTTGTAGGCGGCGCCGGCCATCATTGTATTGCCGCCTAGCACCGAGCCCTTCTCGATCAGGATAACCTTGACCCCCGTCTGGGCAGCGCTTATCGCCGCGCTCAGACCGGCCCCTCCGCCGCCCATCACGAGGACGTCGGCGTCCCATGACTCGGGAGCCTTGGGCTTGGGCTTGAACGTCTTCGCCTTGAGTGCGGCCACGTCCATCCCGGCCTTCCCCGCCGCGTCAGCGACCGCGCCCTTGATGCCAGCGCTCGCGAGCGTCGCGCCTACCACCGCGTCGATGCCCAGGCATTGGTGCTCGACTATCTGGGCGGGGATCCTCTCCATCGCGACCCTGGCGACGATTGGAGTTTCCTTGCTCGATACAACCTGTATCGATGTGATTCTCCCGCTGTCGAATGCAACCTTGACCCGGATGGGTCCCTGCATTCCGTAACCGACACCTTCATAAGTGCCCGTCGCCTTGGCGGAGCCCTTGCCGTTGTCGGACGCGCCGCTGGCGCAACCAATGACGATGACAATCGCCGCGAGGGCGATAACCATCAAGTATAACTTCTTCACGCTCTATACCTCCTGTCCAGGTGCTGGACCTTGACAGCGTACACCCTGCCTTGACTTCAAGGTCAATCGCTACAATTATATAAATAAGAAATTCCAGAAATAAATATGACCATACGAAGTCGGTCCACTCGACAGGGACAAGCCCGCGTCGCCAAGCGTCACAATCATGCCGTTTCCATATAATTCCTTTTATTACATATCTTTGTCGCTTGGCAACCTGTCGGAATGCAATGAAGCCAAGCCTCGGAAAGCGAAGAGGTAAACTGACGTTGGTGGGGGACTCGAGCCAAACCTTGAAGCTAGGTTCCGGGTTTGCGTTTGTCCACCTGTGCCTGGTCATGCTAGAATCGCCCGGCGCGCTCCATGGCCCGCGAGGAGACAGGATGCTGGAGAAGATAGGGACTTTCCGCGCGTGGACGGGCGTTTCCGAAGCCACGCTGAGGTTCTACGAGCGGCTCGGCCTCATAGCCCCGTCGCGGGACACCGAGAATGACTACAGGTACTACAACGAAATTGACTTCATCCGCCTGATACAGATCAAGCAACTTAGTTGTTTCGACATCCCACTGAGCGAACTCCCCAGCGAACGGAAGAATGTCTCCATAGACGGCATGTGCGGGGTGCTCGTCGAGCGCAGGAAGGCTTTGGAAGCCGAAATCGACCAGCTGTATGAACGTCTGGGAAGGATGAAATTACACGAACAGTTCTTCTTGGAAAGCCGCGTCGAGGCGCCGGAAATCCGGAAGGCCAATATCAGGGGCATCTACCGGCTCTTCGTCTCCGATCCAGCGGTCGCAGGTCATCCCGACGCGGAGGCCATAGCCCAACGATGGCTTTCCCGAATGCCGTTCGCCCACGCGACCCTCCGCATCCCCCTGTCCGAGATCGTGTCGGAACAGGACGAAGCCTAT
>CAZKJA010000217.1:0-6771 GCA_964552925.1 uncultured Treponemataceae bacterium | reverse complement strand
CTTTCCACGACATTATTGTGTCGAGGATCTGGTCTATCCCCTGCTCGCGTATCTCACGGCCGCATTTGGGGCAGTGCGGCGTACCGATCCGCGCGTACAGGAGGCGGTAATAGTCGTAGATCTCGGTGACCGTCCCAACTGTCGAGCGCGGGTTGCGGTGCGTCGTCTTCTGCTCTATCGATATCGCCGGGGACAGGCCTTCGATGAAGTCGACGTCGGGCTTCTTCATCTGCCCGAGGAACTGCCTCGCGTACGCCGACAGCGACTCCACGTAACGCCGTTGCCCTTCCGCGAATATCGTATCGAAGGCAAGCGAGCTCTTGCCCGAGCCCGACAGCCCCGATATGACAATAAGCTTGTCCCTCGGAAGTTCCACGTCTATGTTCTTGAGGTTGTTTTCGCGCGCGCCTTTTACTATCAGCTTGTCCATGGTTTGGCTAGCATATCGCCAGGGACATGTTTCAGGCAAGGGGTACTATACATGCGTGTAGTAAGAAGCTGGATTTCTGCCAACTATGTCTGGCCTATGGCTGCCAGACCATCAAGCCTTCAATCGCCTCGAAATGCGCGTCCCGGCTTAAAAGGATCGCACCGGTTTCCATGCACTGGGCGGCGATCCAGATGTCGTTGACCGGGATGGGCTGTCCCTTCCGCTTGAGCGCATCCTTGATCAACGCAAAACGTTCAGCCGTCTCCATCCCCACCTTGATTATTACCGTCTTGCCGCCTTTTTCAACGAATTCCTTCAGCCAGAGACGGTTTTGTCGTTCCATCGAGCCGCCCTTGAAGCCGGTCAGCAATTCCCCCGCAACGATTGTCGAAAGATAGACCAACTCGGAATCGTCAAGGAAACGGGCGACGCTCTCGTCACCCTTCATCAGGGCTGTGTAGCCATTCGTATCGATGAGCGCTCTCATCAGGCCCAGTCGCTCTCGTCAAGCACCTCGAAATCGGTGGTCGCCCGTTCGAAGTCGGCAGCTTGAGCTTCGGTCCAACGCCCGAGGAAACGCCTGTACCCGGTTTGTTGCATGGCAGAACCCGAGCCGGATTTGATACCGACAGCCATGGCGAGGAGCTCCTTCATCATCGCATTGATGCTCTCGCCCTTCTCCTCGGCACGTGACTTGATCGCCTCGACAAGAAGGTCGTCCATTTTATGGACCGTCATCGACTTCATGTCCCCTCCGCGAACCATGACATTGGTTCGTAATCATGATAATGAACCATACAACTACTTTCAAGCCACCACTCGCCTCATTGACCGCATCGGCGTATACTGTTCCGAAAAGGGAGCACCCATGAGATTGAAGAGACCGCTTTTAATTGCAGGAATCATCCTTGTCACCCTGATGGCGATCGGCAGAATCCTGCCGGCCGCAACCGAAGCGGTCTTCCTGGGTATCAGAAAGTCAACAGCAGCCTTCGATGCGGCGGCCGTGCGGGACGGTACCTATGAAGGTTCGTCGTTTGTGTTGCCGGTATCGGTGAGGGTGCGCGTATCGGTCGCCGGGGGCCGCATCGGCTCGATAGACATCCTCAAACACTTCAACGGCCAGGGCAAGGCAGCCGAGGCGATAGTCCAGCATGTCATCGAAAAGCAGTCGCTCGGTGTCGACGTAGTAGCGGGCGCCACGTACTCGAGCTACGCGATACTGAAGGCGATCGAAGACGCACTGCAGAAAGGATCAAAACAATGAACACACAGGTAGTTTATTATTCCGTCACCGGCAACACGAGGAAAGTCGCGGACAGCATAGCCAAAGCCATCGCCTGCCAGGCGACCGCCATCGACACCCGGCATGACGACGGCAAGGTCGACCTGCTGTTCCTGGGAGCGGCCGTCTACGCGACGCACCAGCACGGCGTCCACGAAGCGGTCAGGAAGTTCATCGCTGATCTCGACCCGGCCAGGATCAAGAAGGTCGCGCTCTTCTCCACCGGATTCATCCAGAGCGAAGCCATTGCGATGATGCGGAGCCTGCTCGCGGCCAGGGGCATCAAGGTTGCTGCGGAAAGCTTCTTTTGCCTCGGCCGCTTTGCCTTGTTCAACATGGGCCACCCGAACGCGAAGGAGCTGGAAGCCGCGGGAGCCTTTGCCAAGAAAACAATGGAATCATGATCTATTCTACAGCAAGTACGACCAAACGGGACCTCATTCCCGAATGGCCTTGACTTTTCGGGAATGAGGTCTACAATAGTCGTATGGACAGGGATATAAGTCCTTTAATAAGAAAGGACATGGACAAGAAGATTATCCTTATCTCGGGGCCCAGGCAGTCAGGTAAAACGACAATTTCAAAGACGCTTATTCCGCTATTTGATTATTTCAACTATGACGCTCCAGAACACCGCCTGGCATTAAAAGAGAAAAGCTGGGACAGATCCAAACCGCTGGTCATTTTTGATGAACTACATAAAATGCCTGAATGGAAAACCTGGCTCAAGGGAATATATGACGTGGAAGGCATTCCCCCTTCCTATGTGGTTACCGGTAGTGCCAATATGAACATGTTCAGGAGAATGGGTGATTCGCTAGCCGGCCGCTTCTTTTCATTCAGGTTGCATCCATTTGACGTACGGGAAGTGAGCCGGGAGATCGAACCGATAGAGGCGCTCTCCAGGATCATGCGTGTAGGGGGATTCCCCGAGCCATTCCTGGAAAACGACCCAGTGTTCTATGCACGCTGGAAGCGCTCGCACCTGGATGTGATACTCAGGCAGGATCTACTCGACCTGGCATCCGTGAATGACATACAATCCATTGAAACTCTCATCGAGCTGCTTCGCGGCAGGGTCTGCTCGCCGGTCTCGTACGCCAACCTGGCCAATGATCTACAAAAGGATCCACAGACTGTCAAATCGTGGCTCAATCTCCTTGAAAACCTGTATGTGATTTTCGCGGTCCGTCCATGGCACCACAACATAGCCAGATCGATACTCAAGGAACCCAAGTACTATTTTTATGATACAGGGCAGGTCAAGGGAGACGATGGCCACAAGCTCGAGAATGCCGTCGCCTGTGCTCTCAGGAAACGGCTCGATTTCCTTGAAGACACCCGCGGCCTTGACTGCTCGCTCAATTATATACGGACCAAAGACGGCAAGGAGCTTGATTTCTCCGTTGCAGTCGATGGAATGCCGACTCACATTATTGAAGTCAAGAACAGCGATTCAGACAGGTCACAAGCTTTCAGTCGCTTTCCTGAACTGATGAAAAGCGTCAGGGCAATCCAGGTGGTCGGTAGTAAAACCCGCAGAAAGACATTCCCAGACGGGTTGGTCATCGAACATGCGCCGGATTTCCTGTCCACCTTCGAGTTGCTGAGATAAGCCTGCATTATTCGTTTGACAAATACCCGAAACGGGTTTAGGGTAATCTGGTTAACCAGTAACTGGTTAACCAGATTGAAGTCGAGACGAAGCAGGAAACGACGACGTGACCGAAGGCGAGAAACGGGTCCTCGAGAGGATCGGGGAATTGCTCCAGTCGGACAACCTCAAGGCGGGCGAGAAGATACCGTCGGAACGCCAGCTGTGCGAGCGCCTCGGCGTGAAGAGGGGCCACGTGCGCAAGGCGCTCCAGCGGCTTGAATACTACGGCATCCTTCGCACCCTGCCCCAGCGCGGCACGATAATTGAAAAAATCGGCGGCAAGACGCTCGTCGGTATAATCCAGGCGATAATGCAGGTCGACGAGGAAGAGGACATAGCCTCGATCATGGATACCCGCGCGGTGCTCGAGCAGTATGCGACCAGGCTCATGGCGGAGCGCGCCGACCAGGCGAGCCTGGAAGCCTTGATGAGCGCGCACAAAGCCTTCTACAAGGCCGCGAAGGACGGCCAGAAGACGCTCGACGAGGACCACCTGTTCCATCTTTCGATAGCGAGGGCCTGCGGCAACAACGTGACCCTCTCGATGATAAGCATCATGACCCCCAAGATCATAGCTATGAACAGGGACTTCAAGGAGCGCGACAACAAGCGCTTCATGGATACCTACGCGGAACACGACCGAATCGTACGGGCGATAGCAGCCCACGATCCGGTCGAGGCGGAGCGGGCGATGGCGGAACACATGACCTTGTCGAAATTGCGCCGGCTCAAGGAAACGGTATAAGATAGAAAGGAACGCGCATGGATTCTGCGGTGACCAAACGGGCGAAGGATATGGCTGTCCAGATACGAAGGGACACCATGAGGATGATATCGGAGGCGGGACACGGGCATCCTGGCGGCGCCTTGGGCGCTGCCGACATACTGGCGACGCTGTACTCCGGCGGCATGCGGGCGCTCGACGGCGCGGACGGCCCGCGCGACAGGCTGGTTCTGTCGAACGGCCACATCTGCGCCGCCTGGTATTCGGCGCTCAGTCTGGCTGGGTGCATCAAGCGTGAGCTGCTTTCCGGCTTCAGGCGCATGGGCTCGCCTCTCCAGGGCCACCCATCACGCAAGCACCTGCCTGAGTGGGTGGAAACATCGACGGGTCCGCTCGGACAAGGAGCTTCCGTCGCCAACGGCATAGCCCTGGGCCTGCGGGCCTCCGGCAGCGACGCAAGGGTCTACGTGCTCGTGGGCGACGGCGAAATGCAGGAAGGCCTCGTGTGGGAATCCCTGATGACCGCTCCGCAGTACAAGCTCGGCAACGTCGTGCTATTCGTGCTATGGAACGGGCTCCAGATCGACGGCACCATCGAGCGCGTCAAAAATATCGAACCGGTCGCCGACCGCCTCAAGGCCTTCGGCTGGGAGACGCTCGAGATCGACGGCCACGACGTCGGCGCCATAGCCAAGGCGATGGACAGGCCCCGTCAGTCAACGGCCAAACCGCTTGCGATTGTCGCCAGGACGACGATGTCCAAGGGCGTCTCGTTCATGGAAAACGACAGGAAATGGCACGGCGGCTGTCCCACGAAGGATCAGGCCGGGAAGGCCTTGGCGGAGCTCGGCAAGGCTTCCGCATTTGCCGATTACCCGGCCTCCGGAGGCGCTAAATGAAATTCACAGAACCGACGGCGATGCGCGACGGCTTCGGCAAGGCCCTCCTCGAACTCGGCGCGACCAATCCCAAGGTCGTGGCCCTTACGGCCGACCTCTCGGACGCTATCAAGGTGCAGTGGTTCGCGGAAAAGTACCCGGACCGCTTCTACCAGATGGGCATCGCGGAGAACGACATGCTCTGCGTCGCGGCGGGCCTGGCGATGACCGGCTGGATTCCGTTCGCGACCACCTTCGCGACCTTCGCGACGAGCCTCGCGAACATGCCCGCGAAGATATCGATAGCGTACAACGGGGCGGCCGTAAAGATTACGACGAGCCACGGAGGCGTCTGCGTCGGAGCCGACGGCGCCACCCACCAGAGCATCGACGACATCGCGCTTATGCGGATGATTCCCGGCATGACCGTCGTCGTGCCCTGCGACGCCAACGAGGCCTTCGACGCGACCGGCGCCGTCGCCGCGCACGACGGACCGGTCTACTTCAGGCTGGGCAGGGTTCCCACGGCTATTATCGAACAGGGCGGCAGCGCCTTCAAGATCGGCGTGGCGCGGGAACTGGCTTCCGGCGCCGACGTCGCCATAGTCGCCTGCGGCTCTATGGTCGCGCAGGCGCTCGAGGCGGCCAAGGTTCTAGGAGGCCGCGGCATCAAGGCGACGGTCGTCAACATGCACACTATAAAGCCGCTCGACACCGCGACGCTCGTCAAGGTCGCCAGGCGTTGCGGCGCTGTCGTGACGGCGGAGGAGCACTCGGTGTTCGGTGGGCTGGGCGGCGCGGTGGCGGAGTGCCTCGCGCGCGAACAGCCCGTCCCGGTCGAGTTCGTCGGCGTCAACGACTGTTTCGGCGAGAGCGGCGAGCCCGCCGAGATACTCAAGAAGTACGGCCTGACCTCCGCGGAAATCATAGCCGCGGCGGAGAAAGCCGTCAGCAGGAAGCGGAAGTAAAAGAGCGACTATCCGAAAAGAATCGGACGGATACAACGCCCGCCGTTTGGCGGGTGAACGCCCGCTTTTTTGCGGGCGAACTATGGAGGAGGAAGCCATGAAGCGTACTGCAATCCTTTTCTGCGTGGTCCTGATCGCGGCCGGCACTGTATTCGCCGCCGGCGCCAAGGACGCGCCCGCCGCGAAGCCTGCCGAGCCGCAGGTCGTCAAGTTCTGGTATCACTTCGACAACCCCGAAGTAGCCATCAACCCGCTGATCCAGAAGTTCGAAGCCGAGAATCCCGGCATCAAGATAGTCGCCGAACGCGTCGACTGGGGTTCCTACTACCAGAAACTGGTGACCGCGGTCGCCGGCGGCACACCCCCCGACGTATCCCAGGTAAAGCTGTGGTGGCAGCCCCAGCTGATCGAGATGAATGCGCTTGAACCGCTCGACGCCTACATGGCCAAATGGACCGGCAAATCCGACGTGTACGACAGCGTCTGGCAGCTGACCAAGTACACGGACGGCAAGCAATACCTGATGCCGCTGCAGATGGTCATATTGTACATGTACTACCGCGTCGACATGTTCAAGGAACTCGGGCTGTCGGTTCCCAAGACCCGCGAGGAGTTCCTCGACGTGGCCAAGAAGCTGACCCGCGACACCAACGGCGACGGCACCCCCGACGTCTACGGCTTCGGCATCCGCGGCGCGCGCGGCGGCCACGACTGGTGGGGAACCTTCGTACTCTCCAGCGGCGCCAAGTTCTTTGACGCCTCCGGCAAGTCCGGCCTGACCACCCCCGCCGCCATCGCCGCCAACCAGTGGTTCATCGACCTCTACAGG
>CAZKJA010000216.1:2469-6772 GCA_964552925.1 uncultured Treponemataceae bacterium | reverse complement strand
CGACCGAGGCGGACACTTCCTCGGCGCTGGCGGCCTGCTCGGCGGCGCCTTGCGACAGCTGCTGCGCGGTCGACGACATCTGCTCGGAACCCGAGCTCACCTGGTCCGACGCCGCCAGGATGTCCTCGACGATGCGCCGGAGATCCTTTGACAGCGCGTCGAGGGCCTTGGCCAGGTCACCTATCTCGTCGGAACGCTTGATGTAGATGGTTGGAATTTCGTTGCGCAAGTCACCCTGCGCCATCTCCCTTAAATGCGCCACGGCTATGCCGAGCGGCTTGGATATCGAGAGGGCGAGGGCGATACCGATGATGACCGATAATATGGTGACAAGCGTGGCAACGGCCAGCATGATGACCGTGGTAAAGTTGGCAAGCTTGGTGTTGTTGCCGGACTGTTCCTTGGCAGCTTCGATATTTAACTTCTTGATTTGTTCGAGAAGCACATTCTCTTCATTTACGGTAGTGGTAAAGGAGCCGTTGACAAGCACAAGCGCTCCGGCCTTGTCGCCGGCATTTATGAGTCCAACTACCTTGTCAATGATTTCATCGAAGGCTTTGTCGAGTTCCTCAAGCTTGGCAAACATCTTGCGATCATCGTCATTGAGCAGCGTAGGTCTATAGGTAACCATTGCCTTCGCCATGACGGCATTGTGCTCATCAATTTGCTTGAACTGCGAGGCAATGTATGCCGGGTCATCGCTCAAGAGAGCCGATAGAATATTGCTGCGCTGGCGGTTGACAGAGCCGGTGAAATCCGCCACAGCGCCCAGCGGCACAGTCATCTTCTCGTAGAGGTACGTGTCCGCATCGTCTATAACCTTCAAGTTGAAGATGCCGAACACGCCGACGGCCGCGCCCAGCAAAGCGACGACCACGAAGCCAACGACCAGTTTTACCACGATCTTCATCAAATCCTCCTTAAAGAACCACAGGAAAGCTCGATGATGATGGATAGAGTTTTTATATAATGCTCTTTTTGGAACTATCGAACATTTGGTTCGCCACGTCCAGACCAATCCATCAATATTTTCCCCCGTTTTTTTTAACATAGTCTATACTGAATGTTTGGAGGCAATAGATGGCTGAGATCAAGAGTACACTATGCGGCCTGTCCATGCGGAGTCCGGTCATCGTTGGCAGCAGCGGTTTGACAGACCGGTCGGACCGCGTCGCCGAGCTGGCATCCTCGGGAGCCGGCGCGGTCGTGCTTAAATCGATATTCGAGGAACAGATCTTGAACGAAGCGGCCCGCGAGGCGGGTAAGGGCGGTATAGTCTACGGTCAGGACGACATAGACGCGTTCATTACCTTTTACGAGAGGAAACATACGGTTCAGGAACAGGTCAAGCTCGTCAAGGAGTGCAAGTCGGCGTGCGATATCCCGGTGATCGCAAGCGTGAACGCGTTGAGCGACGGCGAATGGCAAGGAATCGGCGGCGAACTTGCCCAGGCCGGGGCCGATGCTCTCCAACTCAACCTGTTCGTCTCGCCATTCGACGAGAACCGAAGCTCCGAAGAGATCGAAGGCGTCTACGCGCGTATCGTCCGCAAAGTGAAATCCACAACGTCCATCCCGGTGATCGCCAAGATAGGCGCCCATTTCACGAGCATCCCCCGCATTGTCCGCTCGCTGGAACTGGCCGGCGCAGACGGTATAGTACTATTCAACAGGTATTACACCCCCGACATCAACGTCGAGACGATGGCGCTCAAGTCCGCCTCTTTCCTCAGCCAGAGCACGGAGTACGCTCAAACCCTCCGCTGGATTTCCCTGCTGTCGCAATCCAGCGGCGTACCGATGATCGGCGCCTGCGGCGTGCACGACGGCGAGACGCTTATAAAGATGATTCTCGCCGGCGCTCCGGCGGTCGAAATCGTCAGCGCCTTGTATAGAAACGGATCGAAGCACGTCGCCACGATGAACGGGGTGCTCGCGCGCTGGATGGACTCGCACGGCTATGCCGGAATCGAAGCCTTCCGTGGCGCGCTGGCGGTCGGCAAGGGAGCGGACAGGAAGGCGTTGGAGCGCTTCCAGTACATGAAAAACTACGGCGGCGACCCCGAGTAGGGGAATTTCAGAGTGCACTGCATGGAACGGGAAACCCCAACGACAAACTTGGCGTTCCCCGTTCCATTTTGTCATTTACATAAATCGAATCCTGCGTTATTCTGCATATAAAGATTAATATATATCGATACTCGTATAACTATGGAGGTACCATGAGACCGAAAAGCGGATTGCCGTTCCTCATCGTCGCGTTGGCTGGCGTATGGGTACTCGTGACCGCGAGCCTGCGATCGGACGAGCTCCTGATCGGGGGATTGGCTGTAGTGATCGTGGCCTTGGCGACGCGTACGCTGTGGGGAACCTACTCCGGCATCCGCCTGTCGCCCAAGTCCATCGTGTACGCCATCGTCTATTTTTTACTGTTCCTCCGGGAATTGGTAAAGGCGAACCTCGACGTCGCTGTGCGGGTACTCAACCCGTCGCTGCCGATCAGGCCTGGCATCGTCGAGGTCAAGACGGGGATGAAGTCCCCGCTGGGCAAGCTCGTATTGGCAAATTCGATAACGCTGACGCCGGGAACCCTGACGCTCGACGTGCGGGACGACCGCATGTTCATCCACTGGATCGACGTGCAGGGACAGGACATCGACACCGCTACGAAGGCGATAGTCGGCACCTTCGAAAAAACCCTCAAGGAGGTCGTCGAATGATTTTGACAATTTCCCTGGTTTTGATGGGATTGGCTGCTTTGTTGACGATTGTCCGCCTGCTCCGCGGGCCAAGCGCGTTCGACAGGCTCGTAGCCTCCGACGTGCTGGCGGTCACCTCGACGGCCTTCCTCGCGGTCTACAGCGTCGTGTCGGGTACCGCATTTTTCATGGATGTGGCGATCGTCAACGTCATCCTGGGCTTCATAGGCGTCGTGATGATAGCAAGGTTCCTTCAGGGGGTGATGAAATGACAATAGTCGGCAACGCGCTCATCCTGCTCGGGAGCGCCTTCCTCCTGCTCGGCGGCCTGGGACTCCTCCGGATGCCCGACGTCTACAACCGCCTGCAGGCCGGCACCAAGGCCTCGACCCTCGGCGCGATGAGCGTCCTGCTCGGGAGCGCTTTTTTGGCTCCCGGCATCGCTACCAAGGCCGTGCTGCTCATAGTGTTCATAGCGCTGGCCAACCCGGTATCGTCGAGCACAATAGCCCGCAGCGCCTACAAGGCGGGCGTCCCGCTGGCGCCCGTCAGCGTCCGCGACGACCTCGAGGAAAAGGAGAGCCAAGCATGACGACCTGGATCGTGCTCGCCGTATGCGTAATGCTCGTAACGATGGCCCTGGCAGCCGTCTTCTGTAAAACGCTGGCCTCGGCTGTAATACTCCTGTCGACGCTCAGCCTTTTCGCCTCGCTGTTGTTCGTGATTGTCGCGGCCCCGGACGTCGCGATAACCGAGGCGGCCATAGGCTCCGCGTTGACCACCGTAGTGTTCGTGCTCGCGCTGTACCGCACCAAGGATGCGCCGGGCGCCGACGGCCGTTCGCCCAAGAACGCCGCGGAAGAGAGCGGAACAGCCGCGAGGCAGAGCCTGGAGGCGCCGCATGCGTAAACTCGCAGGCCTGCTCCTTATGGGCGGCTTCGTGCTCTACCTCGTATCGCTGGTCCCCGGGCTCTTCAACGCGGGTACACCCGCGGCTCTCGAATCTGTCGGAAGCAGCATGATCGCCGATTCCAGGGCGACCAGCGGCTCGGCAAACGTTGTCACCGCTATCGTGGTCCAGTACCGCGGCCTCGACACCCTCGGCGAGGTGACCGTGCTCTTCGTCAGCGCGCTCGGCGTGGCCCTGCTCGCTTCGGGACTCCGTGGCAACGTGTTCAGCGCAATGTTCGCCGACGACGACGGAGGGTTCATACTTCAGTATGGCGGCAGGTTCCTGATGCCGTTCATAGTGCTGACCGGCGTGTATATAATCGCCCACGGCCACCTCTCCCCCGGAGGCGGCTTCCCCGGCGGCGTCCTCATAGCCACGGCGGTCTTCATCCTGATCCTGACCGGGGAGACAGCGAAGATGCCCCACCGCCTCCTGTCGCTGCTCGAAGGCGCAGCCGGTCTCGGCTTCATAGGACTAGGCGCGCTGGGCTTCCTCGGCGCGGAGCCGTCGTTCCTCGCGAACACGATGGCCAAAGGCGAATACCTCTCGCTGTTCAGCGCGGGTTTCATACCCTTCATCTACGCGATGGTCGGCATCAAGGTCGCCAGCGAGCTTACCACCGTGGTCGCGGTGCTCACCGAAGAATCGGCGC
>CAZKJA010000216.1:0-2369 GCA_964552925.1 uncultured Treponemataceae bacterium | reverse complement strand
ACTGCAAAGGAAGAGGGGCGCCCATGATAAGCACGGCCCAGATTCTGTATGTCACATCGTTCGCGCTCATAATCATCGGCTTGTACGCGGTGCTGAGCCAGCGCAACATGATCCGCATAGTCATCGGCCTCAACGTGGCGGACGTCGGCATCAACCTGCTGCTCGTCACGCTCGGGTACGTCGAGGGCGGGCGGGTACCCATATTCACGGCGGGACAATCGGCCGCCAACATGGTCGACCCGGTGCCGCAAGCCCTGGTGCTTACGGCAATCGTCATAGGCTTCGGCGTCACGGCGCTGATGCTCACGCTCGTAATGCGCATATACTCGATCTACGGCACTGTCGACGCTTCGCGCCTCCGGGGGCTAAAATGGTAAGCCCGATGCTGTTCATAATCGCGCCCCTGGCGGCGGCCTTCCTTATGATCGTCATCAACAACAAGGCCGTCGCGTTCGGCCTGTCGCTCCTGATCAGCCTTGCCCTGGGAATCCTGGGGATAAGCTGGCTGCCCTACGCCATGGCGCAGGCCCAGCCGATAGTCGTCGCCGGGATAAAGGCGCCGATGGGCATCCCGTTGAGCCTCGACGCTCTCGGGGCCGGGATGGCGCTCGTCGTGGCGTTCAGCGCCGCGCTCGTCGTATTGTATTCCGCCTCGTACATGCGCGGCGGCCACCACCGGGTGCGGTACTATGCGGTCGTGATGATCCTTCTCACCTCAGCCTTCGGCCTCGTGCTGACTCGCGACATCTTCAACCTGTTCGTGTTCTTCGAAATACTCTGCATTTCGTCGTACATCCTCGTGTCGTGGGAGCAGAGCGGCGCCGCCCTCGAGGCGTCGTTCAAGTACATGGTGCTCGGCTCGGTCGGCTCGACCTTCCTCCTTGTGTCGATAGCTCTCGCGTACAAGGTCGCCGGAAGCCTGGCGATGGCTGACATCGCCGTCGCGTTCGCGTCCGCTCCCCGCGGGTACGTCGTGCTCGCGGCCGTAACCTTCTTGTTCGGCGTCGGCGTCGAGGCGGCGATCTTCCCAGTGAACACCTGGCTGCCGGACGCGCACTCGTCGGCCCCCAGTTCGATAAGCGCCATCCTGTCGGGTTTCGTCATCGAACTGGCGCTCGTCGTCATGTTCCGCGTGCTCAACACAGCGTTCGCCGCGGTAGAGCTCATACCGGTGCTGCAGGCGTTGGCGCTGATCGGCGTGCTTGTCGGCGAGTTCTCCGCCTTCGGGCAGAAGGACTTGAAGCGCCTCCTTGCATATTCCAGCGTCAGCCAGATAGGCATCATGCTGTTCGCCTTCTCGCTCGGCACGACGGCCGGAGCGCAGGCTGGGCTGTCGCACCTCCTTATGCACGCGGGCGCCAAGTCGGCGCTGTTCCTTATCGCCGGCTACTTCATCGTGCGCTCGGGCAGCAGGCTTATAGAGGACTACAGGGGGCTCGGGCGGACGATGCCGCTATCCGCCGCGTTGTTCGGCCTCGCCGCGCTTTCGCTCGTCGGCGCCCCGCCGCTCTTCGGGTTCTTCACCAAGTTCCAGGTCCTGTCGGCGGCCGCGGCCGTCGGCGGCGGCATCGCATGGTTCGGCATCGGAGCGATCCTGCTCGGGACCGTGCTCGAGGCGGTCTACCTGTTCCGCGTGATCCGCGTGCTGTTCGCCCCGTCGGAGGATATGGCGCGGACCGAAATGGACTGGCCGGCGCTCGCTTCAGTAACCCTTTTCACCGCGCTGGTCGTGTTCGGAGCCCTGCTCCTGCCGGCCTTGTCATCGATGATCGGCCCGATCGCCGAGGGCTTGGCGACCCTCTACTGATAGGAAGGTATGATGTATACACAAGCATTGTTGGCGCTTCCGGTCATCGGATTCGTCGTCGCTCTCCTGCTCCGGGGTACGACGAAGCGAACTCCGGCGTTCGTCAAGCTATGGGCACTGATAGGTTTCGCCGCGATAGCCGCGGCTGCCGTGCTCGCCAAGGCGGAGATCGGCGATACGTACGTCGGTCCCGCGGTTTTCGGGTCCGCGCTTTCCGTCGGGCTTACCGAGCTATCCTGGTACTTCGTGCTCATGATCGCCGGCATCACGCTGCTTACGGCATTATTCTCCATCGGCGCTCTCCGCGACAGCGCGGGCTACCCGTCGTACTACGCATGGCTGTTCGCCAAGGTCTTCGGCATGGTGGGAGTCGTGCTGGCGCGCGATCTGCTGTCGTTCTTCATAATGTGGGAGATAATGAGCTGGGCCACCTACTTCGTGATGCAGCAAGGCAGGGAAGAGGCTCGCACGGCGGCGCTCGGGTACCTCGTGTACGCGATAGTAGCCGGCATGGTGCTGCTCGGTGGCGTATTGTTCATCCGCCGGCTCACGGGAAGCTTCG
>CAZKJA010000215.1:0-6809 GCA_964552925.1 uncultured Treponemataceae bacterium | reverse complement strand
CACCCTCTTCCGCGCTATATACGAGTTGCGGAGCGTTCCGAGCCGGTAGATCCGGTACGGCCGCTTGACCGCCGGTTCGAAACCCATGAAATCCTGCTCGAAATGCGATGGATAGAACATCGGACAGATCGCGTCGACGTACCGGGCCATCAGCTCGACGTCCTGCCCGGTCCTGACGCCCGAGCGGTACCACCCGTTGGCGCCGTATATGTCCACGCTGATGGGCGCCGGGATGTTCGCCCTGGCGTAGGTCAGGAACGACATAAGCGCGCTTTCCATGTCCATTCCCGCGTCTTTCCAGCGGTAACGCGCGTCGTCGAGGTTCACGCCGTCGGTCGGGAAACGGATATAGTCGAACTGTACCTCGTCGAAACCCCGCGCGACGATTTCCCTGGCGATCGCGACGTTGTACTTCCGCGCCGTCTCCGTTGTCGTGGCGGGAGCCGCGGTCGACGGGGGGGCGTCTAGAGGCGGCGGGATAGGCACTTCCATAGTCTCGTACTCGTAACCCCGCCACGCGGCCGATTCCCTGCCGTCCCAGACCGCCCAGGCGCCGCCGGCATATTCGTGCATCCTCTGATCCTTGAACACGACTATCCTGGCGACAAGGTACCGGCCCTTGGCCTTCATCTCCGCGACGAAACCCTCGACATCGAGCGGGTTGACGGTCCTTCCGATCGCCTTGACAAGCGGATCGCGCGACTCGTACCGCAACCTGCCCACATCGTCCTTGAGGTCGACGACGACCGTATCCAGACCGCGTTCGGTCATCAGCGCATCGTACTTGGCCCTGCTCTCGGGGCCCACCATGAAGCCAGTCTGCAGGTAGATGCCGTGCCGTCCGGTGGCGGCTACCCTGTATGGCCTGTCATCGCGCAATGATACCAGCCACAGTTCGCCCAGGTTGAGCGGCGCGGGACTTCCGGGCACCGCGGGAATGTAAATCGATTCGATCTGGGAAGGTATCAACGCTGCGGCTGCCATGACCGCCTTGGTCTCGGCGCCCGCCGGAGCTGCGGTACCCCGGACTGGATCGAGCCGCATTACCGTCCCGTCTGTCACGTAGAACACACCGTCAGGACGCGGCTGCAGGGAATCGAAGGACGCGAACTCGGCATCTTCCTTGTATGCGAGCCGGAAGGCACGGCCTGCGACGTCGTACCGGTAGATGCGAGGCAGGAACGTATTGGCGGCCCATATCGAGGGTCCGTCAGTTCCTGACTCGATTACGATATCGGATATCTCGTCGGAACTTCCAGAGGGCTCGTTCCGGCCCAGGTCGCCGCCGATCTCGCGCCAGGAGCCCGTCGCGGTCTTCACGAAGGGACCCTTGATCGGGTGGGACGCGAACACAAGCAGTTCCGGCTTGCTGGTCACCGCGACCGCCTTGAGACCGGGCTGTGGTGCGGGGGATGGAATCGCCGTCCAGCTGTGGCCGCCGTCCCGGGTCAGGAACGCCTGGTCCTTCGAGCAGGTGACGAGGGTGGCTGGGTCGTACGGGTCGACCTCGAGATCTTTGAGTTCCTGCACTTCCTTGACGAAGCCCTTTACCCCGCCTGCGTACGTCTTGATGGTCTTCACTGGAAGGCCCGCGTTGCGTTCCTCGAACGAGGTCAGGTCGCGGCTGTGCAGCACCCCCCGGCCGGTCAGGAAGAAAAACCCGTCCCCTGCCTTGACGATCTTGCGGACATCGACCCCCGCCAGCACCAGCGACAAACCCGAAGGGCCGTTGATGCGGTACAGGCCGTCGACGGCTCCCACGAGGGTCTGGGCCTGTATTTGAAGCGTAAGCGCAAGCAACGCGCTTGCCAGCACGAAAGCGCGGGTCGAGGTCAATCGCATCGGGTGTACTCCGGAAAACCTGTAGGATCAGCACCTGCGCCCGGTAATCAAACCGGGCTTTATACCTGATCGGTATTGTATTAAAAACCGGGGTGTGTGGATAGGCCGTTCAGGATTTACGGGAGGGATCGCCGTCGTTTTCCGGTGGTTCCGTATCCTGCGAGGCTCCCGGGGATGGCACATGCCTCCCTATGGCGTCCGTGACCTCGCGCACGAGCAGCTCGTGCAGGTTGCCTACGGCCATATAACCAGCCGGTCCGCTCGATTCGAACAACAATTGGTACGGCTTGACTCCGAGGGCGCGGGACAATTTTAGGTAGACCACGGCCGAGGGGTACTTCCGGCCGATCTCGATTTCCGCTACATAGTTTTTGGAAATGCCGGCCGCCTCGGCGAGTCCGTCCTGCGTCAGGTTGCGGTAGGCGCGGAGCGTCTTGAGGTTTTTCGATAGAAGCGCGTGCATTTCGTTCACCGTTCCCCGCCGATAGATCGATGCTAGACGGAGGACCGATGTATTGACAATTCGCCCACAGACAATAATGATTGGCTATAAGCATGGCAACATACAGGGATTCCACCGCCGGCGTACATCGGACCCTCACCTTCAGCCTGGACCGCTCGATGGATGACGACGAAGCCTCCGACGCCCTCGTTCGGCTCGGCGTGGGAATACCGCGATCGCCGTCATCAGCAGATCCAGGACGCCGATGGCTCTCCTGCTGCCTGAGGAGCGACGGCGTTGTTGAATTGTGGAGGACGCCCGGGTCGGACACGGGCAGGGGAAGCGCTGACGGCGACGGTTCCGCTGGAAGCCCGGTTTCCAAGCTTGACGCGGCAGGCCTGCCCTACGTAGAAACCTGAATGCCGCCGGATGCGGTTCAGCCGGGGAGGGTTCCCAGCACCCTCGCCCTGTTCTCCGCCCCGATGCGCATGACAGCGTCAGGAACCGATTCGCCGGGAAGGCGGCGGCGCTTTAGGTCGGTGGCAAAACTTCCCATGGAAAAATGGTTGAAGCCGTACACGTCGCCGGACAGCCGGCCGCCCGATCCCGATTCGCCGGCACGGGCGTAGGCGTCGGCGAGCGCCAGCCGCCACGGCTCGAACAACCCTCCGGGACGCAACTCCGACAGGCCCATTACCCATACTTTCGCGCCGAAGCACGCTTGCAGCACCGGCACCATCGACGCCATGAAGCGCTGGCTATCGTCCACTACGGCCCTGGCCGCCGGGTAGAGCCGGACGAGAGCCCGCAGCTGGACGGTCTTCGGGGTATGCACGGGCGTCTTGTTGATTATGAGTACTTGGCGCCTGAAGTCTATCCCGAGTTCCCGGGCGAAGAAGCGCTCGGCTACCAGGCCCGAGCGCCCGACAAGGTAGCGGTTCATGCCGGCTTCCTGCTCGCGCTTGCCCGGGTTGTCCGCGACGACGATCCATGGGATGCCGTCACCCGGCCGGATCCCGTCGAGCGCGCGGTTGTAGACCACCGGCGTCTCGATAGCGTACTCGTCGCCGGCTATGCGCGCGAGTTCCCGTTGCGCGTCAGCGAGCCCCGGGAGGGCCGACGACCAGAGCCCGACACGCCGCCTGAACTCGTCGCGCATCGCCTCGAAACGCGAGAAGGCCTGGCTGTCCGATACGCGGCCCGCGTTCACCCTATCGTGGTTCCGGTGAACGGACGGCCCTCGAGTATCGCCTCGATGTTCGGCAAGTCCTTACCGCCCGCGCACACGACGCGCAAACCCAGTTCCTCGGCGCGGCGAGACGCGACCGGATCGAATGGTACGTTCTTTCCCGGCGTCCATTCGTCGCCTACCATCGCGCGGAAATCCTTCCACGAGATAGCGTCGACCGGCTTGGCCGAAGGGTCGACCTTGGGATCGGCGGTGTACACCTTCGCGATATTGGACAGGTTGACCACCACCTCGGCCTGGAAGCGCTCCGCGAGCATGACGGCGTCGAAATCCGTCGAGAAGCCGGGCTTCCAGCCGGAAGCGACGAGCACCCTTCCGCCGAACACGCTCACGCTCGTCGGGTCGGTGACGACATCGTGGGGGCAAAGATCCAGGAACAGGCTCCTGACAAGTTGCGCGTTCAACCTTGTCGCCATGATGCCGATCCAGTCCTGTGCATCCGGATCGGGCGCGTCGACCGAATCCCGGTACGCCTTCTGCCATGCCCTCGCCGGTCCGCCGCCGCCTACGACGATTATTAGCCTGCGGGCGGGATCGCCCGCGAGCCAGCTCCTGGCCAGCGCGGCAAATCCTTTTATGAAGGGTATGTCGGGCTGCTCCGGAGCTACTATCGATCCTCCGAGCGACAATACTTTGGTCATGCTGTTCCTCCTCCGGATCGTTTCCCATTGTACGGGCCTTGCCTCGAGCCTGTAAACCCGGAGGCTCCGGACCCGGAGGATCCGGAGCTTGCCCCGAACGGCTCCCCTGAGGTATCCTCGCGCACCAAAGGAGTACAGCAATGCCCAATCCGATCGTTTCGTTCAAGACCACTCTGGGATCGTTCCAGGTGGAATTGTTCGCCGATAAGAGCCCGCTCACCGTTTCCAACTTCGTCGAGTACGCGAAGGCTGGTTTCTATGACGGCACGATTTTCCACCGCGTCATACCCGGCTTCATGGTCCAGGGAGGCGGCATGACGCCCGGCCTCAAGGAGAAAGCAACGCGCGCCTCGATCAAGAATGAGGCTGACAACGGCATCCTGAACGTCCGCGGCTCAATCGCGATGGCCAGGACTTCCGACCCGGACAGCGCCACCAGCCAGTTCTTCATCAACCTGGTCGACAACAAACCGCTGAACTTCAGGTCCAAGGATACTTCTGGATGGGGCTATTGCGCGTTCGGGGCGGTCAGCGGAGGCATGGACGTCGTGTACGCCATCGCAAAGGCGCAGACCGGTAGCCGCTACCCGCATCAGAACGTGCCGACGACCGATATCGTCATCGAGAGCGTGTCGGTAGCCTGATTCAGGCCTTGCCGCGTCTCCTGCCGCTGATTTCATAACCAGCCAAGCCCAGCATCCGCTTGAAGGGCGAATCGGGCTTTTTCAGCTCGCGGGAGCCGCGGGTTATCTTGCAGAGCGACAGCCCCAGCTCGGCGGCGATCGCCCGCTGGGGAACGCCTTCGGCTATCCTTTTGACCAAGGCCCAGCGCTTGGCAATCTCGTCGGCTTCGGTCTTTGTCAGCAGGCTGTACAGGAATTCCTCGACAAGTACCGGATCATCGACAGTGGCAATCGTTCGGGCCATTTCAGAAAAATTAGCTTCAACCAATCCGGATGGCTCATTCATCTTCGATTCTTCCATGTAGCATCATTATACCAGTCTATCGTGTATTTGTCATTATTCAAAATGTATATTTTAGAAGAAACGTTTCAATTGTAGAAATATGAACTGAAATGCCCTGGATCTTTCAAACAAGAATGGCTTACATAAAATAAGTGCCAGGGACGACCGAGGAGCCCATGGAACAAGATGACAAACTTGTCATTGGCGGGAATGGTACGTTCGATAGTGGTCTCGTTCCGGTTAGGACCCACCGGGGCAACAACTAATCCCAAATTTGTAAAAATAGGGAAAAATTCGCCCTTCTCCTTTGCCTGTCGCTTCACTTCGGTGTACAATCAGCTTACCATGGATTGGTGGACACCTGATCGACGGAGGGATTCATGCTTGATTTTATAGTTAAAGGCGGAGTCGTCCTATGGATTATAATGGCTTTGTCCATCGTGGGACTGGCGATAATCATCGAGCGGATTCTCTACTTCAGGAGCATACGGGTCGATGAGGACAAACTCTTCCAGCGGGTCAAGGCATCGGTCGAGAAAGGCCATTTCGAGGAAGCAATGTCCATCTGCGACAACAACGAATCACCGCTTTCGGCCCTGATAAAAGTCGGCATCGAATACCGGACCTACCCCGAAGCGGCCCAGAAGGAAGTCCTCAAGGACGCGGCCGCGCAGGAAGTACCGAGGCTTGAACGTAACGTTTCGGCCCTTGGAACGATAGCGCATATCTCTCCCCTACTCGGCCTCCTAGGAACGGTGACTGGAACGATGAAGGCTTTCGGCGTGCTCGGCAGGTTCGGGTCGGTCGCCGACCCGTCGATCCTGGCCGCTGGCGTCGCGGAAGCGCTTATCACGACGGTAGGCGGCATCATCGTCGCGGTTCCCGCCGTTATCTTCTACAACTACCTCGTTGAAAAAGTAAACATGATCCTGCTCAAGACCGAGAATCAAGTGACCGCGCTGGTCCTGATGATCAACTCGGCCAAGCGCCATGGCCTCGCGGCGAAAGCCGAGGAATCGAGGCGCGGGGCTGACGAATGACAATTGAACGCAGGCTCAAGCCCCAGATAAACGTCGACCTCACGCCATTGATTGACGTCGTATTCCAGCTGGTTATTTTCTTCATGATATCCAGCACCTTCAAGACCGCGCCGGGTATCGAGTTGAACCTCCCGGACTCCGGTACCGCGACGACCATAACGCTTACCGAGCTTTCGATAGTCGCCGTCTCCGACGATGAGGTGTACGTCAACAAGATCAAGACCACGTCGGCGGGTGCGGAAGCCGTCATCGCGGCCGAGCTCGAGGGTCGGACCGTTTCCGAGGTGCAGGCGGTCCTCGACGCGGGCGCGGAGGCTCCGTACCAACTTGTCGTCACCTTGCTCGACGCGCTCCGCAAGAACGGCATAGATTCCGTAGGGCTCTCGACACGACCGCACAAAAATGCGGAGAAATCGCCGTGACCGATGCCAGAACCGCGTGGATCCGCGTAAGGGAGCGGAAACGTACGGCCATATCCTGGTCGGCGGCTCTGGGGTTCTACCTCGTGGCTATGGGCATCGCGGCGCTCATAGCGTCGTTCGGCATTGCGGAACTCGATGATTACTCGGGGCCCGTGATAGTCCGGCTCGGCTCCCCGGAGGGCATCGATGCTCCAAAGCCGGTAGAAC
>CAZKJA010000214.1:0-6823 GCA_964552925.1 uncultured Treponemataceae bacterium | reverse complement strand
GATTCCGACATGCGCAAGTTCGTCGGCGACACAGTCCTCACGAGCCCGGTCTGGAATTGGGGAGTCTACTACATCGACACCGTCCGCAAGGGCATGGAAGGCACCTGGAAGAGCGACCAGTACTGGCAGGGCCTCTCGGCCGACGTGGTCCGTCTTGCCGACTTCAGCCCGCTTGTACCACAGGACGTACGCGACCTGGTCGCGGCCCAGAAGGCCAAGATAGTCTCCGGCGGCTGGGACGTGTTCACCGGCCCGATCAAGGACAACGGCGGAGCGCTCAAGGTCAAGGACGGCGAGAAGATGGACGATGGAGCGCTCCTGTCGTTCGACTGGTTCGTCGCGGGCGTTGTCGGAAAAGTCAAGTAAGACACCGTCCACGACGGCCTGCCCCGCGGGCCCGGGCACTTCCATTCCGGGGTGCTCGGGCCCGTATATCCCCTTGCAAGGTGATACCAGCATGGAACATTCCGCAAGCGACGCTCCCTTGGTCGAGATGCGGGGGATACGCAAGAGTTTCCCCGGCGTCCAGGCCTCGGACGGTATAGACCTGCGCCTCGAGCGGGGCGAGGTGCTTGCCCTCCTGGGCGAGAACGGCGCCGGCAAGAGCACCCTTATGAACATCCTGTGCGGACTCTACAGGCAGGATTCCGGCGAAGTGCTAGTGCGCGGGCTTGAGGCGGACATCCGTTCCCCGCGCGACGCGGCCAGCCTGGGGATCGGTATGGTCCACCAGAACTTCATGCTTGTCGACACTATGAGCGTCGCCGAGAACGTCGTGCTCGGCATGAGCGGCCTGCCTTTCGTCCCCGACATGGCCGCCGTCAAGCGGGCGATCCGGGAGATCGGCGTGAGGTACGATATGCCCGTCGACCCCGACGCGTACATCTGGCAACTCTCGGTCGGCGAGCAGCAGCGCGTCGAGATACTCAAGCAGCTTTACCGCAAGGCCGAAATCCTTGTGCTCGACGAGCCGACCGCGGTGTTGACGCCGCAGGAATCGAAGGAATTGAACGTAGTCGTCGGCAGGATGAGGGCCGAGGGCAAAAGCGCCATCTTCATCACCCACAAGATGGACGAGGTGATGGCGTTCTCCGACCGCGTGATTGTGCTCCGCAAGGGCAAAGTGGTCGCGGAAAAGTCGACCAAGGACACGGACCCCAAGGACCTGGCCCGCACTATGGTCGGCCGCGAGGTCCTGTTCCGCGTCGACAAGGCGCCGTTCTCGCCCGGAGCCGTGGTCCTCGAGCTCAGGGACGTCTGCGCCGACGACGAACGGGGGCTTCCCGCGCTCCGCGACCTGTCGCTGCTCGTCCGCGCGGGAGAAATCCTTGGCATCGCGGGCGTCGCCGGCAACGGCCAGCGCGAACTGTCAGAGGTGGTCACCGGGCTCCGGCCGGTCAAATCCGGCGGCATATCGATAAACTGCGTCGATTCGACAAACGAGACGCCGCTTGCCATTATACGGCGGGGCGTCAGCCATATTCCCCAGGACCGCATCGCCGTCGGCGCGGTCGGCGACATGAGCGTCGCGAACAACCTCGCGATGAAGGACTACCGCTGGGCCCCGATGTCGCGCGGCGCGATGCTGTTGCCGCGGCGAATACTCGAATTCGCGCGTAAGATGATTGGCCAGTACAACATCGCGACGCCGTCGCCGGAGACAAGGATAAAGTTTCTGTCCGGCGGCAACATCCAGAAGGCGATACTCGCCAGGGAGATAGAGTCGTGCGGCAGCCTCCTCGTCGCCGTCTACCCCTCGCGCGGGCTGGACATAGGCGCCACCGAGGCCGTCCGCAAGGAACTCGTCGCGCAGCGCGACGCGGGCAGGGCGGTGCTCCTCGTGTCCGAGGACATAGAGGAACTGCTGTCGGTCGCCGACACGATAGCGGTGATGTACGACGGCAAGGCCGCCGGCATCATGGCAGCCGCGGGAGCCGATCCCGAGGAGATCGGCGCTCTGATGGCGGGCGTCCCTTCGTCCGGGAAAGGGGCGCGTCAATGAGCCTTGCCTTCGAGAAACGCAAGACCGTCTCAATGACGGCGATAGTCGTCACGCCGATTTTGTCATTCGTCGTGTCGCTCCTCCTGACGGGTATCCTGCTCGTCGTATTCGACGCCAACCCGCTGGAGACCTACGCGGCGATGTACAAGGGAGCCTTCGGTACGGCCCGCGCCTTCACCGAGACCCTGGTCAAGGCAATCCCCCTGATGCTGACCGGCCTCGGCGTCGCGCTCGCCTTCAAGCTGAAGTTCTGGAACATCGGCGCCGAGGGGCAGTTGACGCTCGCCGGCGTCGCGGCGGCCTGGGTCGCCATCTACTGGAGCCCCTGGATGCCGGAGCCCCTGCTCCTGCCGGCGGTAATCCTCGTAGGGGCGACAGCGGGGGCCTTGTGGGCGGGCATCCCGGCCCTGCTCAAAACCAGCCTCAAGGTCGACGAGACGCTGGTAACGCTGATGCTCAACTACGTCGCAATACTGTTCTCGTCGCACCTGTACTACGGGCCGTGGCGCGACCCCAAAGGCTACGGCTTTCCGGGAACGGAGCTGTTCCCCAGGGCGGCCTGGTTCCCGCGCATAGCCGGACGCGCGCACATCGGCCTCTACTTCGCCATCGTCGCCGCGATCGTGCTTTGGATAATTTTCCAGCGGACGCGTTGGGGTTTCGAGCTCAAGGTGATAGGCAACAGCCAGAAGGCCGCGCGCTACCAGGGTATTTCAGTCGAGCGGAACATAGTGCTCGCCGTGCTGCTGTCCGGGGCGCTCTGCGGGCTGGCCGGCGTCGGCGAGGTCGCCGGCATATCGCGGCGGCTCCAGCAGGGCCTGTCCCTGGGCTACGGCTACACGGCGATAATCGTCGCCTGGATGGCCCAGCTCAACCCGCTGGCCATCCCCTTCGTCGCCATCCTGATGGGCGCACTGCTCGTCGGCGGCGACTCGGTGCAGATGGTGATGGCTCTTCCTTCGTCGATGGGCCTCCTTATGCAGGGTATGATGCTGTTCCCGCTCCTTGCCGGATCGCTGTTCGTCGAGTACAGGATAAAGCGGACGGGAGGCAAATGATGGGACTGATCACCTCTCTCCTGGCGATCACCCTGCGGGCGGGCACGAGCCTCGTGTTCGCGACTATAGGCGAGACATTCGCCGAGCGCGCCGGCATCCTCAACCTCGGGCTCGAGGGTATAATGCTTATGGGCGCCGTCTCGAGCTTCGCGACCGCGTACTACACCGGGAACCTCGGCCTCGCTATCGTCGTCGCCCTCGGCGTCGGCGGGCTTTTGGCGCTCATCCACGCCTTCCTCGCGGTCACGATGAAGGCGAACCAGGTCGTTTCAGGCCTGTCGATAACGCTGTTCGGCACGGGGCTCGCGAGCTTCCTGGGGCAGCGCCTCGGGCCGAAGTCGAACGGCTATTACCTGATCGGCCTGACCGGCCCCCGCTTCTCTCCCGTCGACCCCGGCTCTCTCGCCAACGTGCCCATACTCGGCGCGATACTGGGTCAGGACCTCTTCACCTACGCCGTCTACCTCCTTATACCCTTGTCGTGGTTTTACCTCTACCGGACCAGGAACGGGCTGTGGCTGCGCGCGGTTGGCGAGAACCCGCGCACAGCCGACGCGATGGGCGTGAACGTCGACCGCGCCAAGTACGGCTACACGATCTTCGGCGGCATGCTGACGGCTCTCGGCGGCGCCCACCTGGCGCTCGCGTACACACCCGGCTGGTCGGAGAACATCACCGGCGGCCGCGGCTGGATAGTCATAGCGCTCGTCATATTCTCGATGTGGAACCCCGCGCGCGCCATCACCGGCGCGCTCATCTTCGGCGGCATCAACGCGGTACAGTTCAGGCTCCAGGCTTCGGGCACAAACATCCCGGCGGCCTTCCTCAACATGCTGCCGTACCTTACGACGATAATCGTGCTCGTCGCCATAACCTGGTGGGAGACGCTGAGCAAGCGCGTAGGGGCGCCAGCGTCGCTGGGCACCGCATACGTGCGCGAGGACAAATAACCGCGATGGGACGGGGCGTGAGCGCCGCCCGTTTGCCGGCCGCCGTACTCGCGGCGGTGATCTCGGCCTGGCTCCCGATGGGGCCGGCCGCCTTCGCCGACGGCGGTACTGTTGCCGACGGCGTTATTCCTGCCGGCGTAAGTATTCCTGACGATGTGCCCGAGCGCTACGAGATCCTCAGGGTGGCGGTCGATCCCGCGATGCCGCCCCTGCAGTTCACCGCCGAATCCGGCTTCAGCGAGGGCTTCTTCGTCGATGTCGTCAACGCTATCGGCGAGGCGAGCGGCATGGCGGTAGCGCTGTACGCGATGGACAGGGTCCAGGCCGGCGCGGCCCTCGCCGCCGGCTCCGTCGACGCTATACTCGGCATGCCGTATTCCGCGGGTTCGGCCCGCGCGTCGGCGGCCGTGTCGATGTCCGAACCAATCTTCGCCTCCGCCGTCGCCGTTGTCTCCGCGGAGGGCGACAAGCGCTACGAAGGCGGGATGGCGCGCCTCGCCGACGGCGTGCTCGCGCTGACGAGCGGCTCGCCCGCCTACGATTTCCTCAAGGCCATACGCGCGGTCCGCTTCAACGAGACTTCTCGGCCGGCGGACGCTCTGGAACTGCTCGCGCTCGGCCGCGCCGATGCCTTCCTCGAGGAAAGGACCGTCGCCGCGTACCTCCTTCGCGGCCTGGGCGACGCGCGCAGCTTCGAGCTCGCCTCGTCGTATTGGCTGCCAGTCGAATACGGGATAGCCGTGAGGGGAGGGGATGACTACCTCCTGTACCGCCTCAACCAAGGCCTCGGCGTAATCAAGGAATCCGGGGTCTACAGCGCGGCCTATGAGCGCTGGTTCGACGATTCCGAGCAATTGGCAAGGCGCCGCCTGCGGAACGCCCTGATGGCGTTCGCCGCGGCGCTCACGGTGCTCGTGCTCGTCGGAGGCGGAAGCTTCTGGTGGAACCGGCAGCTTTCCTCCAGGGTGCGCGCCAAGACCTCCGAACTCCGCGACGCGAACGTCCAGCTCGGGCGCCTCGCCGGCGAGGCGATGGACCGCAGCGAGTTCATAGCGCAGATACTGGAAAGCAGTCCCCGGGGCCTTGTCACCTGCGGCGCCGATGGAATAGTCGCGATGTGCAACGCGAGGAGCCGCGCCATCGGCCTCCTCGAACCCGATCCGACCGGCAAACCGTATACCGACTACCCGTTCCTGGCCAGGTTCCTGTCGCCGGAACGAATGGCACGGGTCCTGGCTGGCGAGACCTTCCCGTTCGAGACGTCGGAATGGACGCGGCCCGACGGCACCAGGCTGCATATAAGGAACGGCCTCTATCCCCAGCTCGACCACGAGCTGAGCGTCGTCGGCGTCATATTGTCCTTCGAGGACCACACGAGCGAGAAGGCCATCCTGGAGCGTCTCGCCGAGCGGGAGAAAGACGAGGCCCTCGGCCGCATCGTCGCCGGCGTGGCCCACGAGATTCGCAATCCGCTTACGTCGATCAAGGCCTTCGTCGAGCTCCTGCCGCGGAAGATGGACGACCCCCGCTTCCTCCGGGAGATGGGAGCCTACGTCCCGCGCGAGGTCGAGAGGATGGACGCCCTTATACGCGACCTCATAGATTTTTCAAGACCCCGGAAACCAGATCGCGCTGTCGTCGACCTCGGCGCCTTGATGGAATCCTGCGTCTCGCTAGCGACCCCCTCGCTCGCAAAGCGCGGCATTTCGAGCGCGTCGTCCATCGACCACGGGCTCTTCGTGAAAATAGACGCGGATCAGGTCCGGCAGTGCGCGATGAACCTCATCCTGAACGCCGCCGACGCCGTCGAGGAACGCGCCTCGGACGCGCCGGAACGGGGCGATGAGGCGAAGGCCGGCATCATTGTGACGGCGCGCATAGTCGGGCGTACCGCGCGGGTGGAGGTAGCCGACCGGGGCCCCGGCATCGAAGCGGGGACGCTCGCCAGGGTCTTCGAACCGTTCTACACGACAAAAAGGACGGGCGTGGGGCTTGGCCTGCCGCTCTCAAGGCAATATATAGAAGAAAACGGTGGACAACTCGTGCTCCATAGCGAACCTGGCGTCGGCACGACCGTCGCGATGGAGTTCCCGCTCGACGTAGGCCTTGGGGGGTGATGCCGTGGACAGGATACTTATAATCGATGACGAGGCCGCCATATGTTCTTCCCTCGGCTTCGCGCTCGAGGATCGGTATCGGGTGAGGAGCGAGCTAAGCGCCCGGGCAGGCCTTCGCGCGGCCAAGTACGAGGGTTTCGACCTCGTGCTCCTCGACCTGCGCATAGGGGAAGCCGACGGTATAGCGACGCTCTCCGAACTGTGCAAGCTTCCCGATCCTCCGGTCGTCATAATGATGAGCGCCTACGGCACCATCGAGTCATCGGTCGAGGCGATGCGGCGCGGAGCCTTCGGGTACCTCCAGAAGCCGCTACGCATCGATGAGCTGGTGGCGCAGGTCGAGCAGGCGCTCGAGTACAGGCGTCTGGACCGGCGCGTCGAGTACATGAGCCATGAACTGGAGGCGCGCTACGGCTACGCCGGCATCGTGGGCAAGAGCGCCGGCATGCGCCGCGTCTTCGAACTCGTCGAACGGCTCAAGGACGTAGATACGACCGTCGTAGTGCGGGGCGAGAGCGGGACGGGCAAGGAGCTTATAGCCCGCGCCCTGCATTACTCGGGCAAGCGCAAGGCCGAGCCCTTCGTCGAGATAAACTGCGGCGCGATTCCCGAGGCGCTTCTCGAGGGCGAGCTGTTCGGTTACCGTCGGGGCGCCTTCACCGGCGCCGTCGACGCAAGGCAGGGCAAGTTCGCGTA
>CAZKJA010000213.1:449-6838 GCA_964552925.1 uncultured Treponemataceae bacterium | reverse complement strand
TGCCGATCAAGACGAAGTTCGTCGTCCGCGCCGACATGGAGATGGAGTGAGCGCATGAAGAATTCGTTCAAGGAAATGAAGCTCGAAGAGCTTGTTGCTAAACGTGAAGAGCTGGCTAAAAAGCTGTTTGACCTGCGCTTCCAGATGGTTATTGGACATGTCGAGAATCCGCTCCAGAAGCGCGTGCTTCGAAGGCAGATCGCCAGGCTCAATACGCGGATCGGCGAGCGCGAGCGCTCTGGCGCCAAAGCCTAACGGAGGGCGGTATCATGGAAGAGAAGGTCAGGAAAGAGAAGCAGGTCCTGCAAGGCGTCGTCGTGAGTGACAAGATGGAGAAGACCATAGTCATCGAGATCGTCATGCGCAAACTGCACCCTCTGTACAAAAAGTATTTGACCCGCAGCAAGAAAGTCAAAGCTCATGATGAGACGAACGATGCCAAGATTGGCGATATCGTGCGGGTCGTTGAAACCAGGCCGCTCTCGAAAGACAAGCGATGGCGTCTGGCCGAAATCGTAGAGCGCGCGAAATAAGCGTCTGAGAGGATCGGTATGATACAGGTTGAGAGCAGACTGAACGTAGCCGACAACTCCGGTGCCAAGACGGTGCAATGCATCAAGGTTCTTGGCGGCTCGAAGCGTCGCTATGCGTATGTTGGCGATATTATCGTAGTAGCCGTCAAGGCGGCACTGCCTAACTCCGCCATTAAAAAGGGAACTGTCGAAAAGGCAGTCATTGTAAGGGTTCACAAGGAATACCGCAGGCCTGATGGAACGTACATCCGGTTTGACGATAACGCCTGCGTCATCATAGACGCGAACAAGAACCCGAAGGGCAAGCGCATCTTCGGTCCAGTGGCGCGGGAACTCCGCGACAAGGATTATATGAAGATCGTGTCTCTTGCTCCCGAGGTTCTCTAAGGAGCGGGCGATGAGCGACGTAACGGTTAAGACGAAGTTGAAGAAAGAGGATCTCGTCGCGGTGATTTCCGGCAAGTCGAAAGGCAAGCAGGGGAAGCTGTTGACGATCGATCGGGATAAGGGTCGCGGGATTGTCCAGGGTGTCAACATGGTCAAGAAGGCCATGAAGAAGAAGTCCCAGACGGACCGCGGCGGTATTATAGAGATCGAAGCACCGGTCCGCCTGTGCAACATGATGATCGTGTGCAAGAAGTGCGGTCCGACGAGGATTGGATACAAGATCGAAGGCGACACTAAAAAGCGGGTCTGCCGCAAGTGCGGGGAGGCGCTCTGATGGCCGAGAAGCAGAAGAACACCTACGTTCCGAGGCTCAAGACGATATACGCCGAGAAGGTGGCTCCGGAACTGAAGGGTGAGTTTGGCTACACCTCAACGATGCAGATCCCGAAACTGCTCAAGGTGATTGTTTCAATGGGAGTAGGCGAGGCCAAGGAGAACAAGAAGATCCTTGACGCCGCGGTCCTGGATGTCGGAATCATTACCGGACAGAAGGCAGTGAAAACCAAGTCCAGGAAATCGATTGCGACCTTCAAGATTCGCGAAGGCCAGGAGATCGGTTGCCGGGTGACTCTCCGCGGTGCGCAGATGTGGGAGTTTCTCGACAGGCTTCTGAATGTCGCATTGCCACGCGTCAAGGATTTTCGTGGTGTGAACCCGAATGCCTTTGACGGACACGGTAATTATTCCATGGGACTTACAGAGCAGATCATCTTCCCGGAGATCGACTACGACAAGATCGAGAAGGTGATGGGCATGAATGTGGCCATCGTGACAAGCGCCCGGACTGACAAGGAAGCCAAGAGCCTCCTGGCCAAAATGGGCATGCCGTTCAGGAAGTAGGAGAGGATTCTAAATGGCCAGGAAAGCTATGATGCTGAAGGCTCTTGCCAAGCCAAAGTACATGACCAGGCATGTGAACCGATGCAAGATTTGTGGGCGGCCTCGCGGCTACCTTCGAAAATTCGATATGTGCCGTATTTGTTTCCGGAAACTCGCGAGCGAGGGTCTCATTCCGGGCGTAACCAAATCGAGCTGGTAGGAGGACTGGAATGAGCGTTTCCGATCCCATCTCCGATATGCTGACCAAGGTCCGCAACGCGAGCATGGCTCGCCACGAGAAGGTAGATATCCCAACCTCGCGGCTGAAGCTCGAAATCGTCAAGATACTCAAGACGGAAGGCTTCATCAAGAATTTCAAGAAGCTCGTGCAGGAAGGCCAGAACTTCATTCGGGTCTTCCTCAAGTATGACGAGGAGAACGAGCCGATTATTCACGGCATCGAAAAGGTCTCCACGCCCGGGCGAAGGGTTTACACAGGGTACAAGGGCTTGCCTCGTGTCCATAATGGATACGGCACACTCATCGTCTCCACCTCTGAAGGGGTGACGACCGGCAGGAAAGCCACCGAGAAAAAAGTCGGCGGTGAGCTCATCTGTACCGTCTGGTAATGGAGGGGAACCACCATGTCTAGGATAGGCTATAAGCCGATAACATTGCCCAAGGGCGTCAAATTGGCCCTTCAGGGAAACAGGATCAACGTGGAAGGCCCCAAGGGCAAATTGTCCGAGGATCTTACCACACCTCTCGTTACAGTAGCGGTCAAGGATGACGTCGTCTCCGTCGACCGCGCGAACGATGAGAAGCAGACCAAAGCTTTCCATGGACTGTACAGGAACCTGATCAACAATATGGTCGTCGGCGTGACCGATGGATTCAAGAAAGCCCTTGTCATCAACGGCGTCGGTTTCAAGGCCGAGGTCCAGGGCAAGCTGCTTGTGCTGAGCCTTGGTTACTCGAGTGATGTATACGTCGGGATACCCGATGGACTTGTAGTCGCCGTTGAGGCGAACAACCAGAAAGTCGTGGTATCCGGCATAGACAAACAACTCGTCGGCCAATTCGCCAGCGAGATCCGAAGGTTGCGGAAGCCTGAGCCGTACAAGGGCAAGGGCATCCGTTACGAGACCGAGACCATCCGCAAGAAGGTCGGCAAGACCGGCGTTAAGTAAGGGACGGCCATGAGCACGAAAGAACTTTCTGAGAAGATCAGGCGACGGGGGGCTCGAAAGGTTCACGTTCGCAAGACGATTAGCGGAACCGCCGAGCGCCCGCGGCTGACAGTTTTCAAATCCAATCGATACCTCTACGTGCAGGTGGTGGACGACTTGGCGGGTGTTACGCTTGCCGCCGCCAGTACACTCGAAGAGGCGCTGAAGGGCGTGAAAGCCACCGTCGAAGGCGGTGCGAAGGTCGGGGAGCTGATAGGTGCCCGCCTCAATGAAAAGAAAATCGATACTGTCGTGTTCGACAGGAACGGTTACCAATACCACGGCGTCGTCAAGGCTATCGCCGACGGAACCCGCAAGGCCGGGATCAAATTCTAGGGGGAACTCGTGGATAGGAGAGACAGGGACGATAGGTCCCGCGATAGCTACGTCGAGAAGCTCGTCAAGCTCAACCGTACGGCTAAAGTCGTAAAAGGTGGTCGCCGTTTCTCGTTCTCCGCTCTCACCGTCGTCGGCGACAGGAGCGGCAACGTTGGGTACGGTTTCGGCAAGGCCAACGACGTCACGGAAGCGATTCGAAAGAGCATCGACAAGGCCAAGAGGAAGATGGTCAAGTTGCCGGTCAAGAATGGCACCATCCCTCATGATATCGTGGGTGAATACAAGGCATCGCGGGTAATCATGAAGCCGGCATATCCTGGTTCCGGCATCATTGCCGGAGGCGCTGTCCGGGCTATTATGGAGGCCGGCGGCATAACGGATATCCTGGCCAAAAGCGTGGGAAGCCGTTCCGCGATCAATGTGATCAGGGCTGCGTTCAACGGCCTCGAAAGCATCCTCGACGCCAGGGCCGTCGCCCATAATCGCGGCAAGGCTCTCAAGGATATGTGGGGTTGATGTCATGGCTGAAAAAATCGAGATACGGCTTGTGAAGAGCGTCATAGGACGGAAGCCCGAACAAAGGGCGACGGTACGATCGCTCGGGCTTCGCAAGATTCATTCAAGCAATGTATTGGAGGCTACGCCTTCAGTGCTGGGGATGGTCGACGCGGTCAAACACCTCGTCGAGGTTATTCCCTATGCCCAAAAGCAGGAGCAGAAGAAATGAGCGACTTTAACCTGCATCCTCCGGTCGGCGCCACGCACCGCAAGAAAATTGTGGGACGCGGTCAAGGTTCCGGTATGGGTACGACAGCCGGCAGGGGAAACAAGGGACAGCAATCCCGTTCCGGCGGCAAGACATACCCGGGTTTCGAAGGCGGACAGATGCCTCTTTACAGGCGTCTGGCTCACCGTGGATTCAACAACAAGAACTTCCGGGCAGAGTTTCAGATAGTCAACCTGAACGACATCGAGACCAGGTTCGAGGCCAACGAAATAGTCGATGGTGTTTCCCTGGCTATCAAAGGCCTTGTCAGGAAAGCTGAATTACCAGTCAAGATCCTCGGCAATGGCGCGCTGTCAAAGGTGCTCACCTTCGTTGTGGATAAGGTCTCTGCTTCCGCGAAAGCCAAGATTGAGGCTGTCGGCGGCAAGGTGGAACTGCCCTGAAAAGGGCGGTTACTTCAGGAAAGAGGGTAGCGGTCTATGGCTGGTAACGCGTTGACGGATGTGTTCCGCATCAAGGAATTAAGGGAACGCATTCTATATACGATAACGTGGCTCGTGGTGTTCAGGATTGGCGCTTTCCTGCCTATCCCTGGAATCAACGCGGGAGCGCTCAAGGACTATTTCGCCGCCGCCAGTTCCGGAGGCGGTATAACGGATTACCTCGATTTCTTCGCTGGCGGAGCTTTCAAGAACTTTTCTGTGTTCATGCTCGGCGTGATGCCGTATATATCCGCGCAGATAATAATGCAGCTGATGCTCGTCGTATTCCCCAGCCTCAAGAAATTGGCCGAGGAAGAAGGCGGACGCAAGAAGATCGCCCTGTATACCCGGCTTGGCGCAATCGTGATAAGCGTGCTGCAGTCTTTCGCTCTCGTAGCCTATGCCAAAACCATAGCCAAGACCAATCCTGATGTGTTGATGATCAACCCACAGGCGTATACAGCGTTGGCGATAGTGACGGTGACGACCGGATCGATGTTCCTTGTGTGGATAGGCGAGCAGATCACCAAGCGGGGAATAGGCAACGGCATATCCTTGCTCATTTTCGCCGGCATCGTGGCGAGACTTCCGAATGCTTTGTACGCCTTGGTCCGGAAAATGGTGAGCGGTGAAATCAACGCGGTCGTGACAATCTTCGTTCTGTTGCTATTCGTCTCGGTTGTGGTATTGGTTATCTTCGAGCAGCAGGGTCAGCGCAAGATACCTGTCAACTATGCGAAGCGGGTAGTCGGACGCAAGATGTACGGCGCGCAGAATACGTACATACCGTTCAAGATCAATCCGTCCGGAGTCATACCGGTGATATTCGCTTCCAGCTTGCTGACCTTCCCCCTTCAGATTGCGCAGAGCCTTGGTGGCGGGGCCAAATGGCTTCGCGACTTCGCGTTCTTCCTGCGGCCCGAGGGCTGGTGGTATAATATTTTTTACATTTTGTTCATCGTATTCTTCGCGTACTTCTATACCCAGGTTTCGCTGAATCCCCAGGAAATCAGCAAGAACATCCGCGAGAACGGCGGGTCCATACCTGGCATACGGTCCGAGAAGATGGAAGAATACCTGACAAAGATTCTCAACAGGATCGTGTTGCCAGGAGCGTTGTACTTGGCATTGATAGCCTTGATACCGACCATAGTACAGAGGCTGTTCAACTTCCCGAGCGAGTTGGCCTACCTTCTGGGTGGTACGTCGTTGCTGATTCTTGTCGGCGTCGATCTGGACACGATGTCCCAGGTAGAGGGCCAGCTTAAAATGCACCATCATGACGGACTGACGAAACGTGGCCATATCAAGGCCAGGAATCTATAGCATGGTAGACGAGGGCCGCCACGGCGTGGTACAAAACTTTTTCGGTACCGTACGGAGGAATCGACGATGAAAGTCAGGACCAGCGTTAAACGCATATGCGATAAATGCAAGGTTATCAAGAGAAACGGCATAGTCCGTATTATTTGCGAGAATCCAAAGCACAAGCAGAAGCAAGGTTGAGGAGGTAAGCCCCTATGGCACGTATAGCGGGAGTTGATCTCCCCAACAAGCACGTAGAGATAGCATTGACGTATATCTACGGCATAGGCAGGACGAGCGCCAGGAAAATCTGCGAATCGGTCAAGCTTGACCCGCAGCGCAGCATCAATGATTTATCCAACGAAGAGATAAACGAACTTCGGAAGATGATAGAGAATGACTACAAGGTCGAGGGACGCCTCCGCTCGGAGATAGCCCTCAACATCAAACGGCTCATGGATATCGGCTGTTACCGAGGCCTCAGGCACCGCAAGGGCCTGCCCGTTCG
>CAZKJA010000213.1:0-439 GCA_964552925.1 uncultured Treponemataceae bacterium | reverse complement strand
GTGGCCAGCGCACGCGAACGAACGCGCGTACGCGAAAAGGCAAGAAGAAGACCGTAGCCAATAAGAAGAAGGCCTAAGGAGGGTAGGGCTCGTGGCTCAGACCAAGAAGAGAAAAGAAAAGAAGAGTGTGTATGAAGGCAATGTCTACATACAGGCAACCTTCAACAATACAATCATCACAGTGACAGACCTTAACGGCAACGCTATTTCGTGGGGTTCCTCCGGAGGCTTGGGTTTTCGCGGCGCGAAGAAATCCACCCCCTTCGCAGCGCAATCCGTCACGGAGCAGGCAGTATCGAAGGCCCTCAATGTTGGCCTTCGTGAAGTGCACGTGTACGTCAAAGGCCCGGGCGTCGGTCGCGAGTCGGCCATACGCCAATTGGGTGCCTTGGGGCTCAAGATAAAGAGCATCAGCGACGTAACGCCCATTCCGCACAAC
>CAZKJA010000212.1:0-6888 GCA_964552925.1 uncultured Treponemataceae bacterium | reverse complement strand
ATTTGAAGAGGGAGTAAGATCCAATTTCAAGATTTTCTTATTCTGTTAATCTTTTCTTATCTTGTTAATCCTGTTTCTATTGAACATAAGCCTGGAATCAACTTCAATCAGGTACCTATTCCATCTTGTATCGAGCTGAGTCAAGTAGATAGCCTGCATTATAAAAATTACCCGTCAGTCAGGGTCCTGACGGGATGGTTTGGTCAGTACGAATCGCCTTCCTTGGGCACCAGGCAGATGAACTTCAGGGGGCCAGATCCAGTGTTGACAAAATTATGCGTCTTGCCGCCATCGATGTAGGCGACGGAACCGGCCTTGACCGCCTGCTCGACGCCGTCAATCACGATCTTGCCTTGACCCTCGAGTATATAATTGGCGTGGAACCAGGTGTGGGCGTGGTATGGGCTGTTGCCGCCCGGCTGGATTGTGAACACCCTGAAGAAACCATCGTAACCGTCCTTCGGCCCGATGACCATCTGCTTGGTTACACCGACCACTCCATTGCCCTTCATATCCACGGGTGTGATATCGCTTACGTGTCGTACCATCGTTGGTTTCCCTCCATCATCGATCGCTTGATTTCCCGCCGCCGAGCGGCGCGGGTTATTGACCATTCTACCGGCCGAGCCAGGATATAGGCAAGATACGGATAGAGGCGTTCCCTGTCGTCCAGTTACTTTAATATTGGAGATGTGCCGATAATTGATTCTATAAGCACGCAGCATGGATAATGCGGGTCGAATCGATATTTTACTCGAGAGGCTTGAAGAATGCTGACTGAAGCCACGAAGCAGGAAGCGCTGCTTTTTTTACGGGAGGCGGGAAAAGGTTCCATATCCCTCAAGTTCTGCGAGCGTTTCGACGAGAAAAGCAGAATCTGGAATTTGAAGAAACATTCACATACCTACCTCGAGATCATTTACTTCATCGAAGGCAGGGCAAGCGTGGCCACCGGAAGGGATATTCTCGATGTAGCCCTCTTTGACCTGCTGGTGTATCCTCCGGGGGTTACGCACCGGGAAGTCCTCGACTCCACGAGCCGCCAGGAGATAATCTGCCTCTGGCTCGAGCTTGGAAGCCTGGCCAAGCTCCCGTATTCGTTTAAATTGAGTGACGATGGCGGGGAACTCGGCTGGCTTTGCCAAAGCGCTCACAGAAACCATGCCGAGCGCGGAGAGCGCTTTCTCGAACTTGAGGAGTATCTCCTCCGGTCGCTCCTGATTTTCATGGAACAGAAGCTCGCGCGCGCCGATTCGTCGAGGATCGCGGCTCTCGACCGGTGCCGCGCCTACATAGACGAGCATTGGGCAGAAGATTTCGATATGGAAACGCTTGCGAACATCGCATACGTCACGCCGTCGTATCTTTCCAGACTCTTCAGGAAGCATCTCGCCACTACCCCGATGCGTTATAGAAATATAGTGCGTATTGAGAAGGCGAAGCACCTGCTTCTCATAAAATCCGCTTCCGTGGAAGAGATCGCCGATGCTCTCGGATTCGCGGACGCCAAGTATTTCAGCCGTCTTTTCAGGAGCACTACCAAGCTCACTCCGAGTCAATTCCGCGGTAAATATCGGGCTCCCTGAATTTTATCAGGGTTTCCTCCGTTCCGGTATTTCCCAACGGCGAAGGAAAGGGTATACCTCTCCTTGAAGGTATATCATGGCGTCCCAATCCGATGTAGCCAAATTGGCGAATGTTTCATTCATGACCGTATCCCGGGTGGTCAACGGCGATCCGCGGGTCAAGCCCGAGACGCGTGAACGCGTCCGGCGAGCGATCGAGGAACTCGGCTATTATCCCAACTCAATAGCGCGTGCTTTCAATACGCAGAGAACGATGACGGTAGGATTGATCCTGCCCAAAATGGATTACGTGCTCTCGGAGCCGTATTTCTCCCAACTCATCTACCATATTGAAAAGGCGCTCATTCCCCACGATTACGATATGCTGATCGTTTCAGGCGAACGCCGGAATGGCAGCGATTTGACCCTTCTGTTCAAACAGAAGAGGGTAGACGGCGTTATCATCCTGGGCTCCCAGATAGGCGATCAGAGGCTTGAAGCCTTGTCGGACAATCGCTATCCTTCAGTGCTTCTGCACGCCCACAGTGATTTTCCCGGCATAAGCTGCATAGACGTCGACAATTATTCGATCATCGAATATTTTTTCGACTATCTGACAGAGCGCGGGCATCGGCGGATCGCGTTCATCAGCGGCGATTTGTCGGTGCTGGATGCGCATCAACGCCTGGACGCCTATAAGGCCAATATGACAAAACGAGGTTTGCCTCTGGAGGAGGGACTGCTGTTCCGCGGAAACTGGTCGGCCGATTCAGGATTCGAGGCATTTGCGCATTTCAACGAACTCCGGCCCAGGCCGAGTGCCGTCATATCATCGAACGACCATATGGCTATTGGTTTTCTGAAAGCGGCCTCCGAACACAAGGTATCCATACCCGGGGATATGTCCCTGGTCGGCATAGACGATATCGAAATGGCGTCCTTCACCTCTCCGAAACTCACCACCATGAGGCTGCCCATGCAAGCCATCGCGGCATTTGCCGTCGAGACCCTCATCGGCGCGATGGGCGACAATGCCAAAGCGGCGGCGCGCATAATGCTCGAGGCTGAACCTGTCATCCGGGATTCCTGCGGCTTCGGTCCCGGCTGACGCCGCGGCGACTGAATTGACCGAAGCGGGCGCAATCCTGTAGCAAGCATAGTAGAATCGCAATTAGCTTGACAGATACAGATGCCGTGCTATGATCAAAAAATGTTTGCGCAAACATAATTCATATCTGGAGGATCCAATGGCACGCAAGACGAAAGTCCTTCTGGTCGGCGAAACATGGTTTGTCCTCAAGCTGCACGTCAAAGGCTTTGACATGGTGCCGCTTGGCGGATACGAAAACTTCGCAATCTGGTTTATGGACGCCATGAAAACGTTCGACGACATCGAAGCGACCCATATGCCCAACCATGTGGCTTTGACGGAATTCCCGAAAACCGTGGAGGCGATGAACGCCTACGACGCGATCATCTTCAGCGATACGGGGAAGAACACCATACAGCTGTATCCCGACATGTTCACCGTCCCCATGGGACCCGACAGACTGGACGTACTCCGCGATTATGTCGCTCAGGGGCGGGGTTTCTGCATGGGCGGCGGCTGGAACTGCTTTGAGGGAATCAGGGGTATCCCCGGGTATCACGATACTCAGGTCGAGAAGATACTGCCCGTCAACATGCTGCCTTATGACGACAGGGTGGAAAAACCGCAGGGTGTACGACCCGTCGTCACCGACCGGAATCATCCTGTCCTGAAAGGGATCGGAAGCGAGTGGCCGCTCTTCCTCGGGTACAACAAGGTTTCGGCGAAACCGGAAGGGCATGTCCTGGCTACCATCGACGACAATCCGTTCATTGTGTCGGGCGATTTCGGGAAGGGCCGCACAATGGCATTCACTTCCGATCTGTCCAAGCACTGGGGAACGGCGTTCATCGGATGGAAGCATTACGGCGCATTCTGGCGGAACGCCCTGAAATGGTTGGCCGGGCACGAAATTTAATCCGGCTTCCCGGAACCGGGCAGTTCAGTTTTGTCTCCCTCTTTGTGCAGTTTTCGCCCTTTCCGACTTTCAAAAGTGCAATATGATGAAGCGAAGCGCAATGGAATGCTGAAACGTGGGAGATCGCTGGATCATGCTCCGAACCGAAATAAAAATTGACATTTTCAAAAGATGCGGGAAGAAGCTTTTTGTCTGCATGTGGGTATGAATACCCACTGTAAGATATTTCTGGTCAATCTAGGAGGTTCAGAATGGCAAGAAAGAATCGGATGTTGGTCATCGCTCTCGTGCTTCTGGTCGGAGCAGTTTTCGGAGTGAATGCCCAAGCCAAGAAGGTCAAGGCGGCGTTCATCGTTTCCAACATGGCTAACGAGTCGCAGGCTTTCTCACAGAAGATGTTCCTGAAGTACGGAGCGGACTACGGTTTCGATATGTATACCTTCGACGCGAAGGGTGATACCCAGGCCGAGTCGCAGATCGTAACCAACTGCATCGCGCAGAAATTCAAGGTCATCTTCCTCAATCCAAACGACATCAACGCGATCGTCCCAAGCCTCATGCAGGCCAAAAAGGCCGGGATCATCATCGGCATGTTCTCGTCGGACCTGGCCGTGGCGAACCAGAAATACCGCGACTTCTACGCGGGCGTGAATGACACGATGGCGGGGCAGCAGGCTGCCGCGGCTTTCAAGAAGCAGTTCCCGAAAGGCGCGAAAATAGTGGAAATCGGCGGGCAGGCCGGGCATGACGCCCAGATCAAGCGCCATGACGGTTTCAACAGCGCCATCAAGGGTTCCAACATCCAGGTCATCGACTACAAGGCTTGCAACCAGTGGTCTACATCCGACGCCCTGACAATCATGGAAAACATGATCGTCAAGTACGGCAAGGAAATCCAGGGCGTATTCTGCCATTGGGACAACGGCGCTACGGGAGTCCTTCAGGCCGCCAAGGCCGCGGGCATCAAGAACCTGTTCATCGTCGGCGTCGACGGAAACCGCGCCGGATACGTCCAGGTGCAGAGCGGCGAGCAGTCCGTGAGCATCGCCCAGGACTTCACGGTAATGGCGAAGAAGGATCTCGAGCTGGCCAAGGCCGTCCTCGACAAAAAGAAGGTCGAGCCCATCAATTTCGTCCCGCTGACCGTCGTCGACAAGGCTTTGATCGAGAGCGGCGGCTTCGACATGCCCGAGTGGTAGAATAGGTTTGAGACAGGGGCTCGTTTCGCCCGCCGCGGGGCGAGCCCGTTTTATCAAGAGCCAATCGAGGATGTAGCCATGGAAACCGTCGGATCAGAAGTCATACTGACCATCGAGGATGTCTCCAAATCCTTCCCTGGCGTCAGGGCGCTGGACAGGGTGTCGATCAACGTCAGGCGAGGGACGGTACACGGGATCGTCGGCGAGAACGGAGCCGGCAAATCGACTTTGATGAAGATACTGTCCGGCGTCTATCAAAAGGATGGCGGCAATGTCGTTTTTAACGGCAAGACCATCGAGCATACGACGCCTCAGGAATCCATGCACCGCGGCCTCGCAATAATCTACCAGGAGCTCAACCTGGTCAACACGATGAGCGTGGGTGAAAACATCTTCCTCGGCCGCTTCAAGGAAATGAAGGGTATGCGCGGCACCCATGCCAAAGCCGCCGAGCTTCTGGAAAGTATCGGTTGCAAGATAAACACCGCTAAATTGGTCTCGGAGCTGAGCGTATCGGAAAAGCAGATGGTCGAGATAGCCAAGGCTCTTTCCTTCAAGTCCAAGCTCATAATCATGGATGAGCCTTCGAGCAGCCTGACCGGTGAAGAGATGTGCGAGCTGGTTAAAATAATCCACCAACTGAAGGCACAGGGAATATCCATAATCTATATCAGCCACAAGCTGGACGAGATCTTCGACTTCTGCGACATCGTCACGGTTATGCGCGACGGTCATGTCATCGACACCAAGCCCAAGGCTGATTTCACGAGAAACGAATTGATAACAATGATGGTCGGACGGACGATCGAAAACGAGTATCCGGAGCGTCCGCAATGTGTCGGAGACATGTTGATGGAGGTCCGCTCCATCAATACGCATAAACTGCATGATGTTTCCTTCACTCTCAAGAAAGGCGAGATACTGGGTCTTGTAGGACTGGTCGGAGCCGGAAGAACCGAGATGGTCCGCGCGCTTTTCGGCGCGGATAAGGTCAGGGGACACCGGGTGCTGATTGGAGGCAAGCCCGTCACGATACGGAATCCCAAAGAAGCCAAGGATGCGGGTTTCGGTTTCATCCCGGAAGACCGGAAGCTCCAGGGACTCATCCTGCCGTTTTCCGTGGAATCCAACATATCCATGGCCAGCATTTCGAACTTCTCGAAATTCGGATTCATAAGGAAACCCCTGGAGAAAGGCATCGGAGCCCGCCAGGTAAAAGCCCTGAACATCAAGACGCCCTCGACCAGGGTCGCGGTCGGCAATCTCTCGGGCGGCAATCAGCAGAAATGCATCGTCGGGCGCTGGATGGAGATATCTCCCAGCATTTTCATCATGGACGAGCCCACGAAAGGAATAGACGTCGGCGCCAAGTATGAGATCTATACCTTGATGAAGGATATCGCCGAAAGGGGAGGGGCAATCATTCTCATATCGTCCGAGCTTCCCGAGGTGCTGAATATGAGCAATCGGGTACTTACCATTTTCGAAGGCAGGATCACGGGAGAATTCGATCCCCGATCGGCTTCGACCGACAAGATAATGAGCGCCGCATTGGGAATAGTTGGGGGATGTACCGAACATGCATAGGGAAAGTACTACAATTGATTCCGTCATTTCCGTGTTCAGGGATTACCTTGTCCTGGTGATGATCGCGGTTCTGATCGCGATTACGGCGATAGTCGAGCCCAAGTTCTTGTCCGGGGCGAACCTGGTCAATATCATGCGCCAGTTCGGACCCTTGATCATGGTGGCGCTCGGCATGACCTTCGTGATCATCGGCGGGTTCATCGATCTGTCCGTTGCCGGAACGATCAACCTGGTGGCCGTGGTGACCATTTCGCTCATACAGCCCCTGGGGCAGGTGCCGGCATTGCTGATCGGCCTTATGATCGGAGCGGTCTGCGGCGGCATCAACAGCGCCTTGATACTGAGTTCCGGCGCTTTGACTCAGGCCGAAGCGCTTTTCATCACGTTCGGTATGAGCACCGTCTATTCGGCCATAGCCCTGTTGTACTCCGGCGGATCGACAATGCATTTCTGGGACATTTCGGCGAGCAAGTCGGTCTTTGAGGCTATCGGCGGAGGAAACCTCGGCATCCTGTCCATTTCCTTCGTGAT
>CAZKJA010000211.1:0-6942 GCA_964552925.1 uncultured Treponemataceae bacterium | reverse complement strand
GGGCCGATCCCTCTTAAAGGGTTCACTAAAATCGGCTGGCTCAAGGGACCGTTCACCAGACTCACCGAGCGACTATCCTTCTACCTCAAGCCGACGAAGGCGCTGCTTGCCGACAAGTCCTACCGGATCGCGAACTCTGTCCTTTCGCTCCATGTAGCCGCGTACGCCATTTCGGAAGTCGGCAACCACGACGCGGACGGCAAGCTGAACGCGGCGCGGATGACGGACGGCGGACTCTTGATAGCGGCGGAGGGAGGACCCGCACTTACGGTGACGGCAAGGGGAAAGACCCTCAGCACCGCGAAAGGCGCGGCGCCGGGCATCCGCGCCCGTATGGTGTTCACCGGAATCGAGGAAGCGGGGGCCATGCTGCGCGGGGAGCTAAGCCCGTACGCGGCGATCGGCGCGGGAAAGATCAAGCTCGGCGGCTATACGCCGCTCATCGATCACATGAACAAAGTACTCGGCCTCGTACCGCGCTACCTGAGCTAAGGAGGAACATCTGTGAAGACATATACATATCCGAAAAGCCGGGCACTGTTCGATAGAGCGCTCAAGGTAATCCCCGGCGGCGTCTACGGACACCTGGGACCTGCGGAGGGCTGTTTCATGCCGGTGGACGCGTTTCCCTTCTTCGCGAGCCGCGCCCAGGGCGCCTATTTCTGGGACGCGGACGGCAACCGGTTCATCGACTACATGTGCGCCTTCGGACCGAACATCCTGGGCTACAACGATCCCGACGTGGACGCGGCGGCGCACGCGCAATTGAAAGAAGGAAACTGCGCGTCCCTTCCCACCGCGAAGATGGTGGAGTTCGCCGAGCTCATGACCGATACGGTGGAAATGGCCGATTGGGCCTTCTTCTGCAAGAACGGCGGCGATACTACCGCATTCGCTATAATGATCGCCCGCGCCGCCACGGGAAGAAAAAAGATAGTGCTGACGCGCGGCGGCTACCACGGCGTCGCGCCCTGGACGCAGAAAGCCGGCCACCCCGGCATCATCTCCGAGGATATCGTCAACAACCTCTATGCGGAGTTCGGCGACTACGCTGCGCTCGAACGCCTGTTCACCGAAAACAAAGGCGAAATCGCCTGCTTCATGGCCACCCCCTACCACCACCCGGTTTTCGAGGACAATCGGCTTCCGCCCGAAGGCTACTGGAAAAAGGTGCGCGAGCTCTGCACGAGGGAAGGCGTGGTCCTCGCCGTGGACGACGTGCGTTGCGGCTTCCGCCTCGATACCCGGGGAAGCGACGCGCGTTACGGGTTCAAGGCCGACCTGGAGTGCTTCTGCAAGGCGCTCGCCAACGGCTGGAACGTCTCCGCCCTCTGCGGGACGGACGCCCTCCGCGACGCGGCGGCCTCAATCATGTACACCGGATCGTATTGGCTGTCCGCGGCGCCCATCGCGGCGGCCGTCGCTTGCGTGTCTAAATTGCGGCGCATCGATTCCGCCAGGATATGCCTGGAAAAAGGCGCCAGGCTCACCAAAGGCCTGGCCGAGGCGGGAAAGGCGTACGGCTTCAATCTTGTCGTCTCGGGCGAACCTTCAATGTGGTTCATGCGCTTGGCGGACGATCCGGACTTCGACCACCACCAGGCCTGGGTGGCCGAGTGCGTGCGCAGGGGCGTCTATTTCACCAACCACCACAACCTGTTCATAAATACGGCCGTTTCCGACGAGGACATCCAGTACACGCTGGAAGTCGCCGATGAGGCGTTCGCCGCGGTCAAGCGGGACGGCCCTTTGTCCGCCCGCAAAGGATGGTAACCATGAGCCTCACTATCGATGAAAAGATGCGCCTTGAAAAAAAGGCCCACGAACTCAGGCTCCTGTCGCTGGACACCGTCGGCTGGGCCGGATCGGGCCATATCGGCGGCGCGCTTTCGGCAATGGATATAATGACGATCCTCTACCACAAGTTCATGAAGCTCGATCCCAGGAATCCGTTGAAGAGCGACCGAGACCGGTTCATCCTTTCCAAAGGACACGTCGGCGTCGGCTACGCGCCGGTGCTCGCGAACCTGGGCTATTTCGATCCGGAACTTCTAAAGGATTACAACCACACCGGCAGCCCGCTGGGGATGCATCTGGATTCTCTCAAGGTGCCCGGCGTGGAGGCTTCAACCGGCTCGCTCGGGCACGGATTGTCGCTCGGACTGGGCATGGCGCTAGGCGCGCGGGTCAAAGGCGAAAACTGGCGGATATTCGTGCTGCTCGGCGACGGCGAATGCGACGAAGGCTCCGTCTGGGAAGCCGCGATGGCGGCCTCACACTTCAAAGCGGTCAACCTCGTGGCCATCGTAGACCGGAACCGCTGCATGATAGACGGCCCCACCGAGGAAGTGATGGCGCTCGAGCCCTTCGCCGACAAGTGGCGGGCATTCGGGTTCGACGTGGTAGAGGCGGACGGGCATGACTTCGACTCGCTCTCTGCCGCCGTAGAGCGCGCGCTCGCGGCGAAGGACAAGCCGGTGGTCATCATAGCGAACACCGTCAAAGGCGCCGGCATCGACTTCATCGAGAACGACTTCAAGTGGCACTACGGTTCCTTCGACGCGGACAAAGCCGCGAAGGCGAAGGAAAGCCTGTCGCGATACCACGAGCGCCGCGTCGGCGCGGCGAAAGGAGAGGCACGATGAGCGGAGGACTTACTTTTACAATGCTCGACGCCGCCAAGATGTCCACCGCGGAAGTCTACGGCGCTGTACTTTGCGAACTTGGCGCCGAATATTCCGACGTCGTCGCCCTCTCGGCGGATTTGGCGAAATCGACGAAGATCGGAACCTTCGGCGAAAAATATCCCGACAGGTTCTTCAACGTCGGCATAGCGGAGCAGAACATGTTCGGCGTCGCCGCGGGCTTGGCCAAAACGGGGCTCGTCCCCTTCGTATCGACCTTCGCCGTCTTCACCTCCATGCGCGGCCTGGACCAGGTGCATACGGATATCTGCTACCAGAACCTTAACGTGAAAATGATAGCCACCCACGCGGGCCTCTCCTTCGGACAGGCGGGATCTACCCACCATTGCACCGAAGACATCGCGATAATGCGCTCGATGGCGAACCTCACTGTGATAGTGCCGGCCGACGGGACGGCGACCGGATACGCTGTCCGGGCCGCCTACGAGCGGAAAGGACCTGTATACATCAGGATCAACCGGGGCTTCGACCAAGTTGTGTACGGCGCGGCCGACGACTCTACCAACGGCGCCGGTTTCGAGATCGGCAAGGCGATCCAGCTGAAGGACGGCACCGACCTTACGATCATCGCCTGCGGCTCGTGCGTATGGCGCGCGCTCGAGGCAGCCAGGATGCTCGAGAAAACTGACGGACTGTCGGTACGCGTGCTTGACATGCACACGGTCAAGCCCATCGATACGGAAGCTATAGAACGGGCTATCAAGGAGACGCGGCGGGTCATCACCGTGGAGGACCACAATGTGATCGGGGGCCTGGGCGGTGCGGTGGCGGAAGTCGCGGCGGGCACGGGGAAGTCCTTCAGCTTCCAACGGCTGGGGATACCCGATTGCTTCTCCCTCATCGGGCAGCACGAAGACCTCCTGGCCCATTACGGCATCGACGAGAACGGCATCGCGAGCGCCGTGCGGAACATGATGGGCAAGGATTTCGAGGCGGACGAGAATTGGGACGACGAGGTGTAGCCATGGCGACAAATGCCGAATACGCTTCTTCCATTTTTCTTTATTCAGCCCTACCGCTCCTCAAAACGCTGTCCGAAGAAAAAGAGTCGGTCAGGAAAGCCTTCGCGGGCAAAAACGGGACGATACAGGTGAGCGTCAAGCCGAAACCCGGCGAGACCGAAGGATTCGCGCCCGAAAAAATCGGGACCCACTTCACTGTCGTGGACGGGAACCTGTCTTGTTTCACGCGCCTTGCCGACGCGCCCGACATCGAGCTGGAATTTCCTTCGCTCGCGGCCTTCAACGCTTTCTTTTCGGGAAAATCGATGAAGCTCCCGCGGATTCGGGGCGCCTTCGGGGCTCCGGGTCTGCTTGTCGCGACCTTCAAGGGGCTGCTGGCAATGTCCGCGGCGCTCGGGGCGAAAGATCCGCCCAGGGAGGCATCGGAACGCGCGCTGCTTGTGAAGCTGTTCTTCTATTTGCTGTCTTCGGGCATCAGCCGGCTCAACAAGACCGGACACCCGGCGGTCTCAAAATGGGCCGCGGCGAGTCCTGACCGCGTCTACGCGTTTAGCGTGGAGGACAGACCCGACCTGGGCGCGTATATAAGGGTAAAGGCCGGCAATAGCCGCGCCGCGCGCGGAGTCTACGAGCGGTCCAAGCCCTTCTTCACGATGAGCTTCGATTCGGTGGACAGCGCGCTCGGCATCCTTTTGGAAAAGGACGACATGATAGAAGCGACGGTCTCCCAAAGGATAAAGATGCTGGGCGCCCCGGAATACGGGGCAATGCTGGGCGAATACATGAAACTCGTCGGCGGCTACGCGAAATAGGGGCTAATAGGATCGACGGCGCCGGACCGGCCCTTGACGCCCGGAATCCGGCCGCCTACGATTCGATGACGTATGGAACCGAAAATTGACGACAAACCGAATTCCGGACGCTTCCACACCCGGACTTTCGCCAAAGCCGACTCCAGGCGCAGCGAGACGCTCCTGTCCGTCGCGCTGGCCCAGTTCGCGGAGAACGGCTTCAGCGCGACGAGCGTTAACGAAATAGCACGCCGCGCCGGTATTTCCATCGGCGCCTTGTACAGCTATTTTCCGTCGAAGGACGATCTGTACCTTACCGTCGTGGAACAGGGACGGACAGTGCTGGAGGAAGCCCTGGGGGATATCGATCCGAACGCGTCGTTCTTCGCGAGCTATGAGACGCTTGTTCGCCGCGCCCGGGACTATGCGCTCGCGAATCCCGAGCTGAACCGCATCTATCTTGACGCGACCACACACGGGCTGCGCCATCTGTCGCGCAGGCTGTCGGGAAGCCTTGAAACCATCACGGCGGACATGTACCGGAAAATACTCGCCGCGGCGATCGGGCGCGGAGAGATCCGGGCCGGGATCGATATAGGAGCGACGGCTTTCTGCCTGGACAACATAATGCTGCTTTTCCAGTTTTCGTTCGCATCCGAATACTATCAGGAGCGGCTGCGTATCTTCCTCGGTCTTTCCGAAGATGAACCGATCAACGAGGAAGCGCTCATCGCTTCCATCTCGAATTTCGTCGGGCGGGCTTTGGCGCCCCAAGGAACCGATTCATGAGCATGACAATCCATGAGAATTGTATCGGCTGCGCGGCCTGCGTCCGCGTCTGCCCGGTAGCGGCGATCAAAGGCGAAAAGAAAGCCCTGCATACAATCGACAAGGCGAAGTGCATAGAATGCGGAGCGTGCGGGAGGGTCTGTCCCGTCGATGCCGTAGTCGACGAAAAAGGCCGGGTAGTCGCCCGTCTGATGCCCCGCGCGCTATGGCCCAAACCCGTCTTCGACCTTGCGCGCTGCATCTCCTGCGGCGCGTGCGAGGAAAAATGCCCCACGCTCTGCATAACGCTTTCCAAGGGGAAGCCCGGAGGGCTCGAGGCTTGGCCGTCGCTCACCGCTCCCGAGAAGTGCGTCTCCTGCGGGTATTGCGCGTTGTATTGTCCTACGGAATGCATCGAGATCCGGGAAACTGTGAAAGAGGAAATCGCACAATGAAAACGATAATCGGCGAATCCAAGCGCTATCTTGAAGTAGACCTGAGCTCGCGAACATGGAAAGTATTCGCGCCGACCGATGACGACCTGCGCGACTATATAGGAGGCAAGGGACTCGGCCTCAAACTCATATACGACCGGCTCGGCGACCGGCTCCGCGAAATCGATCCCCTCGGCCCCGACAATATCCTGGCCTTCATGATGGGTACTTTCATAGGAACCGGAGCGCCGTGCTCGGCGCGTTTCGAGGGCCTGACGAAGTCGCCCCTCACAGGCATCATGGTCGGCTCTTCATGCGGCGGTCCCTTCGGCATGGCGTGCAAGACCGCGGGCTGGGACGGCCTCCTCGTAAGCGGGAAAGCCGCGGTCCCGACTGTGCTCCGCCTTGACGAGCACGGCGCCTCCTTCGAGGACGCAGGGGACCTGTGGGGCCTTGAAACCGGCGCCGCCCAGGAGCGCTTGGCGGACAACCCGCGGCAAGGCGCGCTCGTCATCGGCCCGGCGGGAGAGAACGGCGTCCTTTATTCCGTGATCCGTTCCGGGGAACGATTCCTGGGACGCGGCGGCATGGGAACCGTTATGGGCTCCAAGAACCTCAAGGCCGTTGTCGCGACGGGGATGTCGCACCGCATCGCTCCCGCCGAAGGCGAATCCTTCGCGCGGGCGAACAACAAGGCGAGGGCGATGATGAACCGGAACGGCCTGATCCGCTCCTACCGCGCGTTCGGCACCAATTACAACGTCAATCCCGGCGTCGATGCCGGCTACGCACCTGTGAGGAATTTCCGGGACAGGACGGACGAACGATGCCGCGCTCTGTCGGGCGAGGCGATGGCGGAACGCTATTCAACGACTCACGCCTCCTGCGCTCCTTGCATGGTGCTCTGCGGGCACAAGGGCACCTACCCCGACGGACTCGAGCGCCACATACCGGAATACGAGACCATCGGCGTCTGGGGCGGCAATATCCTCAATTTCGATCCGGACATAATCGGCGTCTGGAACGACAGAATGAACGAACTCGGCATCGACACGATATCGTGCGGGGTCACCGTGAGCTGGGCGATGGAAGCCGCCGAAAAAGGATTGCGGCCGAGCGCCTTGGCCTTCGGAAAAACCGACAACATCATCGGCGTACTGGACGATATCGCGCACCTGCGCGGCGAGGGAACGGAACTCGCGCTGGGCTCCAGGCGGCTAGCGGAAAAATACGGCGGCCTCGATTTCGCCATCCAGGTAAAGGGCCTGGAGATGGCCGCCTA
>CAZKJA010000210.1:0-6954 GCA_964552925.1 uncultured Treponemataceae bacterium | reverse complement strand
GGAGCCGGCGTCTCGCCGCCTGGCGGTTCCAATGACGGGGCGCCGAAAGCGCCGGCCAGTTTGCCGCCTGGCGGCGCGTTGTCCGATGGCGCGGCGCCAGGGGACGAGTCGAACAGGTGCGAGGAGCACTCGACAACACGGGCGAATTCACCGGCGGGCAAGGCCGGGTTGACGCCGTCGAAGGGAGCGCCCGCATGGGTAGGCCTGCCCACGAACATGACGAAGGGATGGAGCTTTCCGACGCTGCCTGCGAACACCGCGCGCCCGGCTTCCCCATCGCCCTGGTCGACAGCGGCGTCAAGGTTGACCGCGGCGACGGCCTCGAGCCCCCACTCCGCCAGGATGCCGGGCAATGCCTGGACGGCGCTTAGCATCCCGTGCGAGGAGCCTTCCTCGTCGGGCACAGCCAGGAACACGATAGTCCCCGAGCCCTCGGCGCTCCCATGCCCTGCCCGAGCTGATCCCGAAGCGTGATGGATCCCGTCGGCAAAGTCCTCAAGGACGGCCAATCCGGCAGCCAGCCCGGCTTTCATATCGAGGAGGCCCCGGCCCGGCAGGAACTCCCCCGAACGGATATCGTCCAACGCACGCAGTACCGACCCGCTTGGTGCCTCTCCCATTTCGCCAGAGGCGGCGACTTCCTCTTCAAGGGCTGATACGAGCCGCGGGGACAGAGCTACAGGGTCGAAAGCCCACTGCGCCAGCGGCCCGAAGTTCTCGACGCTGACGACGTCATAATGTCCGGTCAGGATGAAAGCCGGTTCAGCTCTGACCCCGGCACCGAGGGGGCTAGTCCCGGAGCCCGCCGCCGCGACGAGCACATACCGCTCGCGTGGATCATCGACGGTTCGAACGAGCCTGATCCGCTCCGGCCTCGCCTTGAAGTACGGCCAGGAAGCGAGGATATCCCGTAGGTGGAAAGCAAAACCGCTTTCCCCGTCGCTATCCGTGACGCTGGGAACGGCCATCAAGGCCATCGCCAGTTCTTTGGTTCGGACTGGGTTCATGCGGATACTATATCCGCCTGCCGCCGGACATTCCAAGGCTTTCCGGCGCGGAAGCATCGCGTAGCCGATTTGGGTTGCCTGAACCGCATTGACGAGTATAATTACCGAATGGCGAACCCAAGCGGGAGCGATGACCCAGTGTATGACGCAGTCGTGGTGGGCGCCGGTCTTGGCGGACTCTGCGCGGCCTTCGAGCTGGCCAGGAAAGGCGTGAAGGTACTCGTTCTGGAGAGGCACAACCTGCCTGGCGGTTTCGCGACGAGCTTCGTCCGCGGCCGTTTCGAGTTCGAGCCGTCCTTGCACGAACTGCCCGATATGCGCTCGATCGCCGAGGCGACGGGCGTGGTGCGCTACCTGCTCGACGATGCCGGACTTGACATCAAGTTCCTGCCCGTCCCCGAGGCCTACCGCCTGCTCCTGACCGACGATAAGGTCGATGTCCGTGTCCCCTTCGGCATCGAAGCCTGCATCGACGCGGTCGAGAAGCAGGTTCCCGGCAGCCGGTCTTCGGTGACGGCCTACTTCGAGCTGTGCAAGAAGGTGCAGGACGCGTTCCAGTACCTCAACTCGAACCGCGAGCGCCCCGACCTACGCAAGGTCCTGCGGGAACACGGCGACTTCGTGCGCACAGCGTCCGCGACCGCCTCGGAGGTCGCCAAGGCCGTCGGCGTGCCGGAACGGGCCCACGACATCCTGTTCGCGTACTGGTGCTACCTCGGGGTTCCCGCGGACCGACTTTCGTTCCCGATCTGGGCTTCGCTCCTGTATTCGTACATCTCCTCAGGAGCGGTGATACCCTCCATGCGATCGCACGAGATCGCGTCGGCCTTCGAGCAGGGGATACGCAAGCACGGCGGCGAAATACGGTACAACACCGAGGTGACGAAAATATTCGCCGAGGGTGGCGCGGTCCGAGGGGTCGAAACGTCCTTCGGGGAAATAATACCCGCTGCCCGCGTTGTGTCGAACGCCTCGCCCACGGCGGTGTTCAACACTCTCGTAAAGCCGCAGCGGGCAGTTCCCACGGCCGCGATACGGAACACCAACGCCAGAAAACACGGCTTCAGCGTCATCGTGGTCTACCTTGGCCTCGACGCGGACCGCCAGACGCTCGGGCTGGGCGATTACAGCTACTTCATCGCGCCGCACATGCGCACCGGGCGCCTCTACGACGAACTGCGCAACCTGGAATCCGACGAGGTCATGCAGGCCTCCGTCTGCCTGAACGCCGCCAATCCCGGCTGTTCGCCGCCGGGAACGACGATCCTGTCGATAACGGCGGGCATCCGTCCCGAAGCCTGGGCGAGCGTCGCGCCCGGCGACTACCACCGCGTCAAAACCAAGATCGCCGAACGCCTGATACGGCAATTCGAGGAGGCGACGGGAGCCAGGCTCCGCGGTCATATCGAGGAGCTCGAGGTGGCGACGCCGCAAACCTTCGCGCGGTACGCTGGCGCCTACGATGGCGTGGTGTACGGCTACGAACCCGAACCCTGGGACTCGGTCATACCGCGCGCCATGGCGATCGAGAAGGAGCGTTACCTGGGCGGGCTCGACTTCTGCGGCGGATTCTCGTACCGCTGCCACGGCTACGGCAGTTCCATCCTCTCCGGCAAGGCGGCCGCCGAGCGTGTCCTGGCCAGGATAGTCACGGGAGGGCGGCAATGAGCGTCACGATACGCGGCCGCCTGCTCGACACACTTTCGTTCATCGCGCCTTTCCGCGAGAGGGCCAGGAGGTTCAAGGCTGCCTCGCCTTCGCCGAAGCAGCCGGGGGCGATGAATGTACTCGCCGAGAGCCTCCACCCCCTTTGGCTCGACTTGGTCGTTGAATCCCGAAGACCCGAGTCCGAGACGACCGTCACTTTCCGCCTGGTACCCGCGGCCGCGAGCACGAGGATCCCCCCGTTCAGGGCCGGACAGTACATCGCCGTAAGGCTCGATATCGGTGGGGCGACGGTATCGCGGCCGTATTCGCTATCGTCGTCGCCCGACGAGGCCCTCGAGGGCAACTATTACGAGATCACGGTAAAAGCCAACCACAATGGCTTCTGCGCGCCGTACATCCTTGAGCGCTGGAAGGACGGCACGGCGGTCCGGTGCTCCGCTCCGGCGGGAACTTTCTACTACGAGCCGCTTCGCGACGGCGACAATGTCGTCTGCCTTGCCGGCGGTTCCGGTATCACGCCCTTCAGGTCGATCATAATCGATTCGCTGGCGCACGACACTACCAGCTTCACCCTATTCCACGGCGTGTCCTGCCCCGACGAACTCCTGTTCATCGATGAGTTCGAAGACCTGGCTGCCAGATACCCGGGGCGTCTGCGTATAGTGCCCGTCTGCGCCGACCCCGACGACAATTGGGACGGCGCGCGCGGCTTCCTGTCCGCCGAAATCCTGCGCGCCAACATCCCCGGGCACGGCGAGGCCAGCTACTTCATAAGCGGTCCGGACGCGATGAAGGACTATCTCGAGGCGCAGCTGGCGCTCTGGGCTCTCAAGCCCCGCCAGATGAGGCAAGAACGCTCCGCCGGCGCTGTCGATCCTTCGGTGTTCGACGGGTATCCGCTCACCGCGCCCGCTTCGTCGTTCACGCTTGCCGTTCGCATCGACAGAAAAACCTTCAGCATCCCCGCCATACCCGGGGAGACGGTGCTGACGGCTCTCGAACGCGCCGGCCTCAATCCGCCGTCGCTGTGCCGCTCGGGCGAATGCGGCTGGTGCCGCTCGCGGCTTGAATCGGGAATATGCTTCACGCCACCAGGGGGCAGCGGCGTCCGGGCCGCGGATACCGCCTCCGGCCATTTCCATCCATGCCGATCGTATCCGCTCTCGGACATCGTCATGGAAATGCCCAGAAACCCGGAACCAGACAAGGAGCGCTCCGTATGAAACTGATAGTAGACTCGGCCGTCCAGCTTAGTCCCGAAACCCTCGACAGTCTCGGGGTCAAGGTCGTCGAGTACCCCATGTACCTGAACGGCGAACCGTATCCAGTCTCGATACGGATGACCAGGGACCAAAAGGACGCGCTGCGGCTTCTCCTCAAGGACAAGGACAACAAGGTGACGACCTCAGGCCTGCGCGAGGAGGATCTGATAGCGCTCTACAGCGCCTGCAATGGAGAGAAGATCCTGTCGCTGCACCAGTCTGGCAAGGCCTCGACGGTCACGCAGGCGGTGATACGGAAGATATTGTCCGAGCGCAAGGACCTGGACGTCACCTATCTCGACGCGCACCACCTGACGGCCGCGTACAGCGTCCTCGTCCTGGACACAGCGCGGAACATCCAGTCCGGGCTCGGTTACGACGAAGTGATCGCGTGCTTCGAGAAGGCCCGCTCGCGGACAAGGCACCTGGGCGTCGTCTACGACCTCTTCTACCTTCACCGTACCGGCCGGATAGGCCTGGCCAAGGCCGTGCTCGGCACCGCGATGAAGATTATCTCGATACTCGGCTCATCGGACGAACCGGGCGTGCTCAAGTCGATAGGCAAGGTGAAAAACCATGTCCAGGCCAACCAGCGCTTCGCCTCCATCGTCCGCGAGGACATGGAGCGCCTGGGCGCCCGGAAACTCACAGCGGTAATCAGCGTCATAGGCCCGCACGAGGACGAAGCCGAACATCTCCGGAAGTCTATAGTCGAACTCGGGTATGAGGCCTCCATAACGGTCTCGTACACCAACCACAGCAACATGCCGCACGCGGGACCGGATTTTTATGACATCGGCTACATCGCCAGGGATGACTGACTCGATAAGCGCGGAGGCTCTCCGCGAAGCCTTGGCCAAAGGAGCGGAGTACCTCAGCAAGAACCAGCGCCTGCTGGACAACCTCAACGTCTTCCCGGTTCCGGACGGGGACACGGGCGCCAACATGGTAGCCACCCTGCAGGCGGGCATCCGGGCGCTCGGCGACGGTCCAGTCGCGAGCATGGCCGAAGTCTCGAGCCTCATGCGCGAGGAACTCCTGCGGAACAGCAGGGGCAACTCGGGCTTCATAGTGGCCTGGTTCTTCAACGGCTTCCTGCAAGCGACCGAGCGCTACGAGCGGCTCAGCGGGGACAGCCTGATCGCAGGCTTCGCGCACGGTTCGTACCAGGCGCGCGCATCGCTGTTCACGCCAGTCGAAGGCACTATGATAACGATCATCGCGGCGATGACCGGCGCGCTCGGGCTGTGCGCCGGCATGGACCCGCTCTCGTGCCTGCGGCGCGCGCTCGCGGCGGGCCGGGAATCGTTGTTCGAGACGCCGCGCATGCTGCCGTTGCTCGCGAAGGCCGGCGTGGTCGACGCCGGAGCTTTGGGCTTCATCCTGATAGTCGAAGGCATACTCAGCGGGCTCACAAACGAGGCTTTCCCGCCGGAACTCGAGGCAGCCTACCGCTTCCGCCCCGATCCCCGCGCCTTGCTCGACTGGATTCCCCTGCCGGATTACCGCTATTGCACCGAGGTCTTCATCGACACGCCGGCGGGGGTCGACGATTCATCGCTCAGGGCCTTCCTTGAAGAACATGGCAACAGCATCGCCTTGGTCGTCGATCCGCGATTCATTAAGCTGCACATCCACACCGACGACCCCGACAGCATCCTGCGGAGGCTCGGAGAGTTCGGCGCCATCGCCTCTTCCAAGGTAGAGGACATGCGGGAACAAGTCGCCACGACGGCCGCGCGCCCTGACGAGGTCGAGGCCTGCGCGATTCTCGCCTGCGTACCGGGCGACGGTTTCGAGGAAGTCTTCGCGGAGTTGGGCGTTACGTATTGCCTCCGGTACGGCAAGGAACTGCCGACCGCCGGCGCCATACTCGAGCTCATATCGGAAATCGAGGCGCCATCGATAATCATCCTGCCGGCAAACGGCAACATCATCCCCGCGGCGACGGTCGCCCGCGATCTCTGCGGGAGGGACGCGGTCGTCGTGGCGACCAGGAACGTCGTCGAAGGCATCGCCGCCACCTACGGCTACTCCGAGAACGAAACGCTGGAAGAGAACGCCCGCAACATGAAGGACTGCGTCGGCCTGGCGACCTCGCTCTGCGTATACAGAAGCGCGTCCTCCTCGATCTTCGGCGAACAGAAAATACCGGCCGGAGCGTATTTCGCCATGCGCGGCGACACGCTGCTTTCGATCGGCGAGGACGCCGCGGCAACAGTGCTCGAAGCCATGTCAGCGGCCGGCGCCGGGGAGAAATGCGACATCACTCTGTATACGGGCGAAAACTTCGACGCCTCCGCATTGCCAGCCATCGAGGCGGGGGTACGCACGCTCAATTCGTCCTTGCGCATTGAAACCCGCCGCGGCGGACAGCCCAGGGAACTTCTCATCATCTCGCTCGAATAAGGAAGGCTCCCATGGACAAGCTCGTGCTCCTCTGCGCCGTCGTTGCGAGTTACCTGTCCGGCGCGGTCAACTATGCGATAATCGTGACCAAACTCGTAACAGGCAAGGACATCCGCAAGCAGGGGAATTTCAATCCCGGTTCGTCGAACGTGCTCCGGACGGTCGGCAAGGGTTGGGGCATCCTCGTCGGATTCCTCGACGGGTTCAAGGGCCTTGCTCCGCTGATCCTGGCCAGGATGTTCCTGTACCCGGAAAACACGGACGCGAACCTTGGCTGCCTGTACATCATGGGTATCGCCGCGGTCGTCGGGCACTGCAGGCCCGTATTTTACGGTTTCAAGGGCGGTGGCGGCATCGGCACGATGCTCGGCGTCTCGCTGTTCCTCGTGCCGGCGGAGTTCCTGTTTTCCATGCTCGCAGGCGGTCTTGTCGCGATCAAATTCTTCAAGAAAACCGAACACAAGTTCACCCAGTGGACGCCGATCATGTTCGTGGTACTGACGCCCTTCGTCACTCTCGCGACGAGCCTGCTCGTCGACGTGCCGCTTTTTGCCCACATCGGGATCGGCGGCCATGGCTGGTCGGTCGTCGCGGGAGCCTTCGCGATG
>CAZKJA010000209.1:1372-6967 GCA_964552925.1 uncultured Treponemataceae bacterium | reverse complement strand
CCAGCCCTCGATATAAAAAATGAGGCGCCCCGGAGGGCGCCCCATTTTTTATCGGGCTGGGCGGATTTGAACCGCCGACATCTTGGTCCCGAACCAAGCGCGCTAGCCAGCTGCGCTACAGCCCGTGAAAAAAAATCCCGCCGCGAGGCGGGATCCGGGAGCGACGGGGCTTGAACCCGCGATCTTCGGCTTGACAGGCCGACGCGATAAACCAGCTTCGCTACGCCCCCAAAGTCATCGCTGACAGGTGGGCATGATATCGGCGGCCCCGGCGCGTGTCAAGTGGAGCGTTGCTCTGGTGACAGGGGAAAACCCGCCGTCAGCGCCTCGGCTTGCCCTTGCCGTTGAAACGTTTGACGCGCGGTTTGCTCTTGTCTTTCGGAACGGCCTTCCGGATCGGGCGGGCCGCCGGGACGTTTCGCGGCATGGGCAAGGCGGCCGGCGGTATCGACTCGGAACGCGCCGTGACGACTATGGCATCCGATTTGACGTCGCGGTATGACGCCGCTGGAGGTACCGGGCCGTCGAGCTGGACCAAGGCACCCGAAGGGAGGTCGGCGAGCGACCCGCGCGCGAGGGTATACCCGGTCTTCGTGCACGCGTAGCGCCCGGCGCCGTCGGGCAGCCGGAACGCGTCAGAGATAATCCTGATGAAACGCTCTGGCTGTATCGCGCGAACCGCTGTGGCAGGGGCTTGGAGCGGCGGGGTAGGCTGCAGGAGGAGCCAGGAGGCTATAAGCCTGTCCTTCGGCAGCCCGGAAGCCTCGGAAAAGGCTATAAGCTTCTCGGGTGCGGCGCCGGAATCGATGACGAAATGGCACCACGGCGCCTTGGAACGGCCCCGCGCTGTGACGACGCTCTGGATGCGACGCCCGTCCTGGCGCGGCTGGCCATCTTCGTCGTCCTTGCGGAAGGCCGAGCTGAGGAAGGCGCCGGCCATCGGGCATGCGGCGTCGTGCGGGCAGGGCGCCATTGGACGCCCACCAGACAGGATTACCGACTCGCGCAACGCAGCGAGCATGGCGCCGGAACGCGGGTCTCCAGGCTCTACTATGAAGCAACGGCCGCCCGGCGCGACACGCGACTCCAAAGCCGCCGCCAACGCATCCGCACGCTCACCGAGCGAGCCTTTGACCTTCCAGAAGCCCTCGTTGAACACGTTCGCAGCGCTGACGAGCGCGTACCGGGTATGTTCGCCGCCGTCCGGGGCCAGCGGGAAGCTGGCCTTGCTCGTGAGTATCTCCCACGCGAAGGGCTGCCCGACGCGCAACGCGAGGCTTTCGAGCACTGTCGACCCTATCTCCATCACGCGTTTGACGCGGTCGACGCAGTCGATCCTCAGCTTGACGCCGCGCAGGTCCGGCCTGGCTATCCACAGCGCTATGGGGACTGTCAGCGGGCCTGATCCGATATCGAGCAAGCCGCCGCCGGCGGCCAGGCCCAGGTCGAGCTTGGCCAACAGGGGAATGAGCCGCACGACGTTCCAGGGCAGGAAGTACCTGAGGTAGGCCGCGAGCCTCGCAGGTTCGCCTATGTAATCGGCCTGGCGCGTCGATTTTTCGCTCGTCAGGTCGCGCCAGAGTTCGAGCACGTCGAAGCGCAGGTCTTTGCGGCGGCCCGGCGGGAGTGGGGCGGCCTCCTCGATGATGTCGAGCAAGGCGGCCACGATGCGTGAGGCTTCCTCGGGCGCCTTCTGGACGGTGAAGTCGACGATGAGGGCCGGTTTGGAAGGCGTGTACACAATGCGAGGCTGGGGTATGTATTTGGGTCGGCCAGTGCGCGGGCGTTTGTCGCCTTTTCGTTCGTCGTTCATCGATAGACTATCGCACGGAGGGCGTCAACGATCAAGCTCGCCGTCCATGGCATGCCGGATGGGATAAAAAAAACGCCCGCTTTCGCGGGCGCCATGGTGCAAGGTTCTACAGTACTAGAGGAGGAGCTTTGCGCCGAAGGTGTACTTGAAGTCGCCGTTCAGATACCAGGGCATTATATCATATTCATAAGTAACGCCGTACATGTCCGGCCATGATGTACCGGTGAGGACGCTATCCATCGGCAAGATGTACGCGCCCTTGATGAATATGCCGATACCGCCAAGATTTATGCCGAGGCCGGCGCCGAAATCCCAATACGGGGAAGCGAAAAGAGGATCTTCCGGTCCCAGCGAGTTGAATTCGGTCTTATCCTCGGAGTTCTTGAAATCGTACGCATTGATTCCCACGCCGGCCTGAAGGAAGGGGTCGAGGAAGGACCGGCCGCCGAACAGATGATAGGAGAGATACACGTTGGCGTCATAGGACCACATCTGTGGATACATTTCATACACAGGATCTATATAGCCGTCATTGTCAAAATCGTAACCAAATTCAGGCACATCCTGGTAGTTGAACGCGAGTCCCAGGCCCAATTTGCCGAGTATGATTTCACCGAATAATCCCCAATAGGTGCCGCGACCTTCAGTGAAGTCATTCCACACCGATGAGAAGGAAGGGAGATTCCCGTTTTCATCCTCAAAGGCATATTGGTTCCCTGTGACACCAAAGGTAAGCTGCGCGAACGCGCCGGTCGTAACGATCAACACAATCGCTATAACCAGTAAAAGTTTCTTGCTCATGTATGCTCCTCCTGGCGGGCTTTTTCGGACCCGGTACCCATTATCATAGCGGAGTTTGGGCAAAAAAACAAAGCTTATACGAAAAATTCATATAGTATTTGTGTATTGTCACCTATCGGCGCTACTATTGTTAGCGTATTGGCTAGACAAGCAGAGATCACACGCAAGGAGATCGATGATGAACAGAATGAAGCTCGCACTTGCCATGCTCATGGCCGTGACGCTGGTGTTCGGGGCATTCGCCCAGACCAGAGTCACCTTGACAGTGAATGCCAGCGAAGGCCCGGCGCAGGTAATCCTCAACGGAAGGCTCCTTGGCGTCGGCAACCCGACCTTCCGCGCGCAAGTAGCGCCGGGGACCTATGAACTCATCGTGCGGAAGCCCGGGCTCCCCGAGTTCAAGCAGCGGATAACCATCGGGGCAGGCGGACTGACGGTCAACGCCCAGCTAGGCGCGGCTTCCGCGCCGCCCCCGCCCCAGCAGTTGAAGCCTCCTACGGTGATGAGCTACCAGCTCACAGTCAACGCCAACGTCAACGGGGCGGACGTGTTCATCAACGGGACGCAGGCCGGCAAGACTCCGTACACGGGCCAGGTGGCGGCGGGAACGTATACAGTGGTGGTGCGCGCGGCAGGGTACAACGAGTTCTCGCAGGGCGTGGCGGTGAACCAGGCGTCCACGGTCGTAGCCAACCTCGTGCCGATCGCTGTGCCGCTTAACCTGGGCAGGCTCTTCCCCGGCGCCGAGGTATTCCTGAACGGCGCAAAGATAGGCGTCGCGGGAAGCAATCCTTTCGTCGCGCAAGTCGTGCCAGGCACCTATACGCTGACGATCAGGGCCGGTGGCTTCATGGACCTGTCGATGCAGATCACCGTGGGGCCGGGCGGTTTCAGCCACACGCCCGTGCTTCAGCCTTTGATGGCGGATTACCATTTCCAGCTCCCCCTGTCGATGACAAACCCCGAGATGAAGGGTAACCCGTGGAGCCAGATCCGCGTCTTCGTTGACGGTGCCCCGCAGAAGGACTTCAAGGGGCAGGTCACGCCCGGCAGGCATACCCTCAAGATGGTGTCAGGCGCGTTCCAGATCGAGTTCCCCTTCGACTTCGAGGCGGGCAAGTCGTACGTGATAGAGCCGTTCGCGGGGATGACCGTCAGGTAAAAAGCAGCTTCCAGTATTGAAGAGCCGTCCCCGGCCAGGTCGGGGCGGCTTTTTTTTTAGAAAAACGGGTTGCGGCGCGGTATAGTCTTCAACATAGTCACCTGAACAAGGAGGGTTCCATGAAAAAATCACTCGTCGTTCTTGTTATATTGATTCTTCTGGCAACGCCGGTTTTCGCGCAATGGCGGCTCGATGTAGGGGCTATCGTGCCGCGTGGCGCGGGTTTGAGCCTCGGCGGCGAAACGGAGGCGATCATCGGGGGTGTCGACATGGCGGCGTGGCCATTCATTCCATTCCCCGAGGCTGGCTTGTATTATACGGGGAATCTTGGCCCCGTGAGTCTTGGCATCGGCGTCAGGGCGTTTACGCTTATACTGGAAACAATCCTGTGGCCAAATGCCTTTGCCGAAGTGAACCTCGGGCCTTTGGCCATCCAGGCACAATTGGGCGGAGGACTATTCGCGATGGTTGGCGTCGCATCATCGACGGCAACCGGCCAGGTGTTCATGCCGGATCTGTCGGCTTGGCTCAAGATCGGCAAGAAGGGCAACTTCCGGCTCGGCGGAGGCCTCATCGGCCTCTATATGCCGGAAATTACCGGAACCGACGCGATACCTTTCCTGGTCTATCTCGGCGGCAAGGTAGCCATCGAACTCTGACGGTTTCGAATGATGGAAGCCCCCCGGACTCGATCCGGGGGCGCCTTCAATCCAGGCTCAGTATCACTTTTCCCGAATTCCCCGACAGCATCGCGTCGAAACCCTTCTGGAAGTCGTCAAAGGAAAAACGGTGCGTAATGATCGGCGATATGTCGAGTCCCGACAGCAACATCGTCTGCATCTTGTACCAGGTTTCAAACATCTCCCGTCCGTAGATCCCCTTGATGAATAGACCCTTGAAGATTACCCGTTCCCATTCGATGCCCGCGCCGTTGGGGAGTAGTCCGAGGAGCGCAATCCTGCCGCCGTTGTACATGTTTTCCAGCATCTGCTCGAAGGCCTGCGGCGAGCCCGACATCTCCATGCCCACGTCGAAGCCGCCGACCATTCCGAGTTCGCGCATCACGTCGCCCAGGTTCTCTCTGGCCACATTGACGACGCGGTTGGCGCCGAGCTTTTTTGCCAGCGCCAGCCTGTAATCGTTGACATCGGTGACGACGACGTTGCGCGCGCCTACGTGCCTGGCGATCGCTCCGGCCATGCAGCCGATCGGGCCTGCGCCTGTCACGATCACGTCCTCGCCGACCATGTCGAATGACAAGGCCGTGTGCGTCGCGTTGCCGTAGGGGTCGAAGATGGAGGCTGTCTCGTCGGGGATCGAGTCGTGTACGTGCCAGGCGTTCGACGAGGGCACCGAGACGTACTCGGCGAAGCAGCCGTCGCGGTTGACGCCAATGCCGCGCGTGTTCGGGCACAGGTGGCGCTTGCCGGCCCTGCATGCACGGCAGACGCCGCACACGATGTGGCCTTCCGCGGATACGCGCTCGCCGCTCTTGTAACCCTGGACCGCCCTGCCCATCTCGACTATCTCGCCGACGAACTCGTGGCCTATAGTCATCGGCGTCTTGATCGTGCGCTGAGACCATGCGTCCCACTTGTATATATGGATGTCGGTGCCGCAGATGGCGGTTTTCTTCACTTTGATGAGGAGGTCATTGTCCCCTACCGGAGGCATCGGCACGTCTTCCATCCAAAGGCCGACTTCGGGAGATTTCTTGACCAAGGCCTTCATGCAGCCTCCAATTGTGGAAATACCTGCAATCAGTGTAGTACATTTGTCAAAGGCGGAAAAGTCAATTTGATTCGAAATTCGTACTAAA
>CAZKJA010000209.1:0-1362 GCA_964552925.1 uncultured Treponemataceae bacterium | reverse complement strand
GTTAGTTTGGAATTCGCACCAAACATTTCAAATATAAAAATTGCGTTTTGAAAATTGTGGTATTTTTGATTTTTTCTCTTGCGCTATGTCCATTCACTCCGTATAATCCACTCATCGAATGAAACGGCACTTTAACCTCGGCTAAGGAGTATGCATGGCGCAGAGGATCCTCGTCATAAACCCGGGCTCGACCTCTACCAAGGTCGGCGTGTTCGAAGCCGGCGCCGAGTTGTTCTCGGAAAACGTCTCGCACTCCGCGGAGGATTTGGCCGGATTCCAAAGCATCGCCTCCCAATTCGCTTTCCGTGAGCGGACAATACGCGATGCACTGCTCCGGCGCGGGTTCGACCTGGGATCCATCGCCTGCGTGGTCGGGCGGGGGGGGCTCCTCAAGCCGATCCCGGGCGGGGTCTACGCTGTGTCCGAGGCGATGAAGGCCGAGCTGCTCGCCGCGCCCTATGGGGAACACGCGTCCAACCTCGGCGCGCTCATAGCCGACGCGCTCGCCAGGGAGATAGGGGTGCCAGCCTTCATCGCCGATCCCGTCGTCGTCGACGAACTCGACGATGTCGCGCGGCTGTACGGGCACAAGCTGTTCCGCAAGCAGAGCATCTTCCACGCGCTCAACCAGAAGGCAGTCGCGCGGCGTTGGGCCTCGGAACACGGCAAGGCGTATGAGGAATGCGTTCTGATAGTCGCCCACATGGGCGGCGGCGTGTCCGTCGGACTCCACCGCAAGGGCCGCGTCGTCGACGTGAACAACGCGCTCAACGGCGAGGGGCCGTTCAGCCCCGAGCGCGCGGGGACGCTGCCGGCGGGCGCCCTGGCCAAGCTGTGCTTCTCGGGAACCTACACTGAAAAAGAGATACTGAAGATGATCACCGGACAGGGTGGCATGGTGAGCCTTGCGGGGACCAACGACATGCGCGTGCTCGAGGCAAAACGCGACGCCGGCGACATGGAAGCCACCTTGGTCTACGATGCCTTCGTCTACAACGTGGGCAAGACTATCGGCGCGCTGGCGGCGGCGGCCGGCGGCAAGGTGGACGGCATAATACTCACCGGGGGCATAGCCTACGGCAAGGCCGTGCAGGACGGGCTCGCCAGGATGGTCGGCTGGATGGCCCCGATGACAGCGTATCCGGGCGAGGGCGAACTCGAGGCGCTCGCGGCGGCCGGCTCGCGCGCCCTGTCCGGCGCGTACAAGGAATACGCCTGACATGAAATCGATGGACGAGATACTGGCGGCGGCCAAGGCCGGCGGACGCAAACGGATAGCCGTTGCGGCGGCGCAGGAAGGCTCGGCGCTCGAGGCCGCCCTGGACGCCCGTTCGGCGGGTATCGCCGAGCCGATCCTCATAG
>CAZKJA010000208.1:0-7003 GCA_964552925.1 uncultured Treponemataceae bacterium | reverse complement strand
CAAACATTCAACGCATATTATTACCGTTCGGGAATATTCAAGCGTTACAGTCGCCACGATGAGGTGATTTTGGAATGCAGAATTATGGCAATGCAACACGCAGCAGCACACGAGTGAGCACGAGTGAGCACGAGCCAGACCGACCCCGTCACTGGACGGGGCCAATCATGGAATGCCGCTACGAACGCCGACCTGTTATTTCGTCTATCGCCGAGCGTACATCCCGGTTCGACCTGGATGGCGTCTCGTGACGCGGAGCGTCGCGGCTCGGGGCATCGTGGCGCGGTGTGGTAGACTGCTGGGCGGAGTCCCGCGGCGCGGTGCGATCGGAGGCGGGAACCGCGTTGCCGCGAACCCTGGTCACGATCGGACGGGTACCGTGAAGCCGGTCGGTTTCCCGGCGCGTCAGGACGCGCGGGACGCGGCGGGGTTTGCTGCCGGCCACGGCCTGGGCCCTGGCCCTGCCCCCTGGCCTGTTGCCGGGCCCTTCCGCGATCCTCGAACATCTTGTCGCGCAATTCTTCCTCGGTCGGCGCCCTGTGGACACCGGCGTACGGGTGCGCCTTGACAACGGGGATAGTCGTGCCGAGCAGGTGTTCCACCTGCTTGAGGAGCCGCTTTTCTTCGGTATCGCAGAACGACACGGCGTTGCCCGAGGCTCCCGCGCGCGCCGTCCGCCCGATGCGGTGTACGTAGGTTTCGGGTTCGGTCGGCATGTCATAGTTGAAGACGTGGGAGATGTCGTCTACGTCTATGCCCCTGGCGGCCAGGTCGGTCGCCACGAGCACGGGGGTCTCGCCCGCCCGGAACGCTTCCATCGTCTTGGTCCGGTTGCCCTGGCCCTTGTTCGCGTGGATGACGCCGGCCTGGATGCCGGCGAGGTGCAGGCCCTTGGCGATGCGGTCAGCGCCGTGCTTGGTACGCGAGAACACGACGGCCCGCGTGACGCCGAGCTCCTTGATAAGGTGCACGAGAAGGTCGCGCTTGCAACCCTTCTCGACGTAGTACAGGCTCTGCGATATAAGCTCGATCGTCGGCTTCTCCGGCTCTATCGAGACGCGCACGGGGTCGTCGAGCAGGCCCCTGGCGAGTTCCTCTATTTCCGACGGCATCGTGGCCGAGAAGAGGAGAGTCTGGCGCTTCCTGGGCAGCAACGCGATGATCTTGCGCACGTCGTGGATGAAGCCCATGTCGAGCATCCTGTCGGCCTCGTCGAACACGACTATCTCCACGGCCGAAAGGTCAATCACCCCGTCGTTTTTAAGGTCGAGAAGACGGCCCGGGGTCGCGACGAGCACGTCGACGCCGCGTTCCATCGCCTTTATCTGCGGAACCTTGCCGACTCCGCCGTACACGCAAGCGCGCTTGAGTTCCGTCTTGCGGCCGTAGGCGCCGAAACTCTGGTCTATCTGCATGGCCAGTTCCCTGGTCGGCGCGACTACCAAGGCGCGTGCCTTGTGGGGCTGTCGCTTGACCGCGAGCTGGGTGAGTCGCTGTATGGTGGGGAGCGCGAACGCCGCGGTCTTGCCGGTGCCGGTCTGGGCGCAACCGAGCAGGTCCCTTCCGGCGAGCAGGCTCGGGATCGAGGCTGACTGTATCGGGGTGGGCTTCGTGTACCCTTCGTGGGTTAAAGCCTCGAGGCAGGCGGGCATGAGGCCCAGAGATTCAAAATCTGCATTGTGCATGAAAATCCTTGGGGCGAGAAAGGGAATTTGGCCAACCGACTGGCTCAGGATTGCGGATATTCTCGTCCCTTACAATATACCAGTATTGGGGCTCAGGGGATAGTGCCGTCACTTCACAGTCATCGCGAACACGCCATCCCACTTGGCGGGGGGCGGCATCGTCTCGAAGACCTCTATGCGCCGCAGGAATACATCGCTGGTTTCGTCGTTGTACAACTCGACCAACTTGCCGAATGTCTTCTTGGCGGCCGACCACTTCTTGGCCCGGTACGCGGCCAGGCCCGCCTCGAAGCCTTCCTTGATCTGCTTCAGCTTGGCCGATGCTTTTTCCTGTTCCTGCAGCACCTCGAATATGCGAGCCGGCACGCTCTTGCCCTTTACCGTGATAAGGTCTATCTCCCTGCAGACGAACGCATCCTTGACCTTTTCGTACACGGACTCGGTTACCAGCGACTTTGTCCCGTAGGTCTTGTTGGCTCCCTCGAGCCTGGCCGCCAGGTTGACAGTGTCGCCTATGCTCGTGAAGTCCATACGTTCGCGCGCGCCGACGGATCCGAACACCACGGGTCCGGAATTGATGCCTATTCCTATCGAGACTATCGACTCCGAAGCTATCCTTGCCTTTTCCTTGGCCTCGGCCATCGCCTTGCGTATTGCCATGCCGGCCTTGCAGGCGTTGAGTTCCTTCTGGGGCCCCTCGAACATTGCCATCACTTCGTCGCCGACGAACTTGTCGATGTCGCCTCCGTTGGCGACTATCGCCTGCGTCTGGAGATCGAGGTAGTGGTTGAGCATTTTGACTACGTCTTCCGGGGACTTGCCTTCGCAGATGGTCGTGAAGCCCCGGATATCGGTGAACAGGAAGGCGAGTTCTCGCCGTTCCGTCATCGGCGTATCGCGGCTCGAATGCTGGAGCGTTGACGCCGAGATGTACGGCACGACCCCGCGGATGACAGTGGCCATGTTTCCGATTTCAACGGACAGGCGTTTTATCTCGTCCTTGGTGACGACCCTGTCGTCGTACTTCAGGCTGTCGGCCGATACCTTCGTCTCGCCCTTGACCATCGAGGCGAGCCTCGTCGAAATCGAGTACACGCCCATCCGGAGGAAGAGGATCGGGAACACTATGCTCTGCCCGAAAAGGTAGGTTATGAAAACCGATGCGTAGAGGAACATGAAGGCGATAAGCATCGCTTTCACCCTGGTCAGGTAGTACGGCCCATAGATAGTCTGCCGGTCATACGAGACCAGCACGAATCCAAGGTTGACCTTGGAAAGTATCACCGGCGCCCGGAACTCTATCGTCGCATCCGTTTCGAACACCGAAGGCTCGTCGGAAGCCTCGGCCGCGGCCAGGTCCCCGGGAACCTCCCCGGCCAGTTTCTTCCCCACCAACGAAAGATCGGTCGAGGCAAGAGCGGAATACGTTCCGGTCTTGGGATCCTTGCGGTAATAGGAGACAACCTGGAACGGGAACGATGCCCTCTCGTTTTTCTTGCTTTCAATGGAGAGATAATCTTCGATGGCGATCCGGTCTCCTATATTCGACTTTACCATGCTCGTCGTCCTGTCGGCCAACGCGCGGCCGTTGTCCATGATGGCGCGCAGGAGCGTGTTGCCGAAGTCGCTCAACAACGCGGTCGCGAGCACGACAACCACGAGGAGAAGCAATCCGGTAAAAGCTAAGGTTAGGCGTTGCTGTATTCCCTGTGGACGCCCGAAATTCATTATCGATTTCTTCTTGGCGATTTCGGTGATCCGCTTGAACTCGATATATTCGCGGTAGCCTTCATCGCGCTCGCTGATCGACCGGATGACGCCCATCAATGAATACGCGTTCCATGCCAGGCTCAACGCCATCATCGCCCAGGACCACCAGGCGATGCCGCCAAAGAACGCGCCGCTGTCGGCGAACGCCATTGCGTGCAGGACGGGGATGGACAGTACGCCAACCGACGAGACAACATTCAAGATCTTGGCTATGGGCTGCGCGGGATCGGCGATGAAAGCGAGCTTGTCGCGGAGGAAGAAGGCGGCGATTTTCCATACCGTCACGAGGATGACCAGCGATGTGGCAACAATCCCTACGATCGCGGCCCCCGAGCGTCCCTCCGCCGACAACTGCCTGATCACCCCCAACGGGGTCGGGTTGGATGACCCGGTTCCCGCGACCAACGGCACGACGAGCCAGAGCAACACGAGCAAGGACCACAGCCATTCGGAGGCCCAATGTTTCATCAGCTTTGCGTCGAATTTCTTCGGCATGCTATTTCCTTTCAGGGGCTGTATCAGTATTGATCCAGAAGCTTTTGCCGCGCCTTTGCCTTGTCGAGGTAATCGACAGCATCGGCGTACGAGGCATCCACGGCGACAACCGACTCCAGGATGGAGACGGCATCCTTGAATTTTTCATCCCTGTACGCCTGGACGCCTGACTGGTACACGCCGGCAAGCGCTTCGATGATCCGTTTGCGCCGGGTCTCGAGCAACTGCCTTTTAGCGGAGTCGGCGGCCGATTTTGACAAGGCTGACAGCAAGCGCTGGGCTTTTACAAGCTGGCCGTTCGCGATGTACGCGTCGAGGTTCTTGAGGCCCGCCTCGAAGGTAGCGCCCCTATCCTCGGCTGCCGCGGCGTCGGAGACTCTTTTCTGCAGGGCCAGGGCATCGCTGCCCTTCTGGACCGCAAGCGCGGAGCGGGCACGGCTTGCGGCGCTTGACCACTCCTTGCGGGATTCATGGTACTTCGCCCACGAGAGGTACAGTTGGTATTCCGCCTTGGCGATGTCAGGCTTGAAGGTCTCGCCGATTTTGGAGTCGAGGTCTTTTATGACGGTCAGGACCGACTTGGCCTCGTCGAAGGATTTCTTCCCGATCTGGGTCTCCACGGTTTTTAGCCGGCTCTCGACTATTGCGGAGATATCGGTCTTCAATTCCTTGTACGCCTTGTTTCCGTTCTGGTTCACGGGATCGACGGCCCTGACCTTTAGAACAAGGCCGAAGGCCTCTATATAGGCTTTTTCCTTTACCGACTCCTTGGTTTCGGGCTTGATCGAGGCGCGGACCTTGTCCACTTCGGCCAGCCGGGCCGAAATGTACTTGGCTCGGGCATCGTCGGTCGCCTTGACCAATTTGACCGAAGCCTCGTCGAAAGGATAGATAGCCGAAGCCTTGTTGACCGCGATGAGCAGCGCATACTCTTCGCCTTGGCTGCGCGCAGGTTTCTTGAGCAGGGCCTCGGCATCCCTGACGGCGGCGGAAAACTTGTTCGCCCGGAAGTCCTCCACCAAGGCCAGATACTTCGCGGCCTCCGAATTCGCGGGATCGTATCGTAGCGCCACCTCGAAATACCGCTGCACCTTGGCGGAAGCGGCCACGTCGCCGGCTGCGATCAGCTCGCGCTTGTAAGCGTCGATGCCGGAGGAGGTAATGGCTTCGGACTTGTACTCCCCGTCGACGTTAAAAATCAGTACGAAAGGATCGCCCAACGACGCGCACGACACCGAGAGGATTGCCACGACACATAGAAGCACTAACTTGGACAGCATATACCGCTCCACACCGACATCAATGTACCTACAGTATACCACCTCCGGCTCCGAGTACAAAGCGTAAACCTTCCCGGGCGCTTGTCGACTTCTTTCCGTACCGCTACTATCTTGGCCATGACCAACGATGGACGAAACAACCCTTCAGAAGGCTTTCCGGGGGCGACACTCGTAGCCGGAGCGCGCCGGTTCATGGAGGCCCTTGTTCCCGACGTGGCCTGGTTGCTCGACGACGCCTGGGCGATCGCCGGCTCTTGCTACGACAGGGTAGGTATGGACCACCCCGACAAAGCGGTGTTCGCCGCACTGAGCCTCCTGCCGTTCATGCGCACGGACGGCCCGGGCCCCGACGGCATGAAACGGTATTTCCGCGCCGACTATCTTACGAACACCGACCGACAAGAGCTGCTCGCCTGGAAGCCGGAACTGGAAAGGCGTCTGGTCGCCAAGCGCGCAACCGCGTGGGGTTCCGGCCTGTCAAGGCTCAAGCGGCGTGACGAGGACACAGGCGTTTCACGCTTCCACAAGGCAGCGGAAGCGTTCATGCAATGGGCCGACATATACGTGACGGCGGGAGGACTCGCGCCGGGCTCCGAGGGGTTCCTCAAGGACCTGAACAGACGCCTCCTCAACCCGGAAGCAAGCGCGCCGGCGGCGGGTCCCACCGGGACCGCGCACGCTGGATCGGGAGGCTGGAAGGATTCGTCGGCCAAGGACGCCGACGGCGACGGCAAGGTTGATCCGGCGGATCCAGTAGACGAAAAAGCCCGCGAAAAAGCCCTCGCCGACGCCATCGCCAAGCTCGACTCGCTGACGGGAATGGAACCGATCAAGGAACAGGTGAAGACGCTGTCCAACCTGATGAAGGTGCACAGGAAACGGGCGTCCCTCGGCATGAAGATACCCCCGGTGGCCTTGCACGCAGTGTTCACCGGCCGCCCAGGGACTGGCAAGACCACCGTCGCCCGGCTTATCGGCGAGATACTCGCCGCGCAGGGCTTCCTCCGCAGGGGACACCTGGTGGAAACCGACCGCTCGGGCCTCGTCGCCGGCTTCGTCGGCCAGACGGCGGGACGGGTCGACGAGGCCGTCTCGCGCGCCCTCGACGGCGTCCTGTTCATCGACGAGGCCTATTCGCTTATACCGGAGACCGCAGGATCCGACTTCGGCCGCGAAGCAGTCGACACTCTCCTCAAGCGTATGGAGGATTACCGCGACAGGCTGGTCGTCGTAGTAGCCGGCTACCCCGACGAGATGACCCGCTTCCTCGAGTCAAACCCGGGGCTCGCGAGCCGGTTTCCCAGGCGTTACCAGTTCGACGATTTCAGCCCTGATGAACTCGAGGCCATCTTCCTCCGTTTCGCCGGCGACACGGGCATGGTCGTCACCGACTCGGCCATAGCCAAGCTCAGGGTCTACCTCCGCGTAGCCTACGACAGGCGCGACAAGTACTTCGGCAACGGCCGCCTGGTGCGCAACCTGTTCGAGCAAACCCTCGAGGCCCAGGCCAACCGGCTGGCCTCGTACCCGGAACTTACGCAATCGCTTTTATCCACGATAGAGGAAACCGACCTTCCTGATAAATTAGGAGCGTGACATGAAACCAGGAATCGAACTCGATGCCGGACTTATGCAGAAAGTAGTCTCGTTCCAGAGGGACGAGATCACCGCGCATATTCTCTACGGCCGCCTTTCGAAGGTGATAAAGGATCCGGGGAACCGCAAGGTGCTCGAGGACATGTCCGTCGGAGAGAAAGGCCATTACGATTTCTG
>CAZKJA010000207.1:0-7005 GCA_964552925.1 uncultured Treponemataceae bacterium | reverse complement strand
CTCGGTATCCCCGATACGCCGATTCCATTTGCGCTCGTAAATATCGAAAATCGGGATTCGAGCAAGTCATCCGAGAAATCGTATGTCTTTTTCCGCTCGTCCGTCGGGTTGATCTGTATGAGGGCGTCAGCCTCGCCAAGCGCGACCAAGGTCTGGGCCTCGACCCAGTCCATCGCCCTGATCTCGACGGGCCGGGATAAATACACCGCTATCGCGTCGACAATGTCGACGGCGACTCCCCGCGGTCCGCCGTCGTCCCTGTAGACGACCGGAGCTATGTTCCTGTTGCCCAGGAATAGAAGGTCGGTGCCTGTAGTCGGTTCGGCCAAAGATATCGCGGGAACAAGCATGGCGATCAGGAAACTCAAAAGAGCGTATGGCGACGATCGGCGGGACGTACAAAGTCGATATCTTTCCTTCCCTTGCCTCACGACCGTCCCCCGATGAAAACTCTATGAAGGCCGACATCTGCTGTCAAGCGATATTATGCGCGGAATCGCTTTTACGATGGCGTTCTTCAAGGTGCATAATGCACAAGCCGAAGGACTGGCCAAAGATATCATTTGACGGGCACGTCTCATTTATATTTACTTTAGTAGTTAAGTATACTTATATTCCAAAGGATAAGCTGTGTGCCGACACGCCGACCGCCTGTCGGAGTTCTTACAAGGAGATCGATATGCGCAAACCGTTCATGTTCGTCATGGCCGTATTCGTCGTTGCCGGCCTCGCGGCCGCCCCTTTGACTCCCGCACAGAAATCGTCTGTCGAGGTCCAGATGAAGCAATTTTTGGCTCTTGGTACCGATCCGGTCGTCGTGAAGGCGGTCAAGGAATATATCGCCGCGCAACCCGCGGAGCTGAAGGGGATGACCCAGGAGATCTGGACCAAGCTGAGCGTTTTGAGCCCCCAGATCAAATACTTGACCAAGAACCCGCTCGCGGAGTATCTCAAAACCAAGAAGACAGAAATCGTGGCCGAGCTTTTCGTCTCCGCTCCCAACGGCGAGAAAGTAGCTTTTTTCAGCAAGACGACCAGCTGGAGCCACAAGGGAAAGGCGAAGCACGAAGATCCCATGAAGGGCAAGACCTGGATAGGAGAAACCGAGCTTGACGAATCCACGGGGAAGCAGTCCGTGCAATTCTCCTTCCCCGTCATGGACGGTTCGAAAGTCATAGGCTCGATAGTCATAGGTCTTGACTTGTCATTGCTCAAATAACGGGCAGGCGAAAGGGAGAGGTCATGAGAATAAGGGTTTCCTTCAAGATCATGGCGATCAATGTCGCCAGCTCCGTGATGGTGATCCTGGCGGCCGTCATGACTCTCCTCCTTATTTCGGGTATCGCTTCGTCCACGCGGCGAACCTTCGGTACGATGACCATCGAGGTGAATGGGCTGTTCGACGTCATTACCGCGACCAAGAACATCGGCGATACGGTTGAGGCGATGATGCGCGAGAGGGACGCCGACAGACTCGAGACGCTCTACAACCAGCTCACGGAGTTCGAGAACGCCGCCATTTCCAGCATCAAGCCTTTCGGGACCGACGCCTCCGCGTTGATGGAGGGGTATACACGATACGATGGCGAGATCAAGGCCATTGTAGAACTTGTCCTGCAGGCCGACAACGCTTCAGCCAGGCAGGCATATATAGAAAAAGCGGCGCCTTTGAGTACCTTGATTTTCGAATCCATCAACGCGCTTCATGCCACCAAGAGCGCATCATTGGAAGCGCTGATCGCTATGCAGGCCAAATCGGCGTTGAATTCGAGCGCGGTGTTTGCATTGGTGCTTCTTTTATGCTGCATCGCGCTTGGAGTAGTCGGCTTCATGGTCACCAGGAATATGGTAAAGCCCCTCGAACACGTTGTAGTGCGGATACAGGAAATGGCCCAGGGCGACCTACGGAACGACATCCCGCAGGTGTACCTCAAGCGCTCCGACGAAATAGGCGACTTGGCCAAGGCGCTGGACAACTTCTCGAGAGACCTCCGTCGCATCGTGGGGGACATCCTGACGGCGTCCGACCAGGTAAGCTCGGGCTCCGAGCAGATGTCGTCGACGGCCCAGCAGCTTTCGCAAGGCGCCACCGAGCAAGCCGCCAGCGCGGAGGAAGTGTCGGCCTCGGTCGAGGAGTTGTCGGCGACGGTAAAGCAGAATATGGACAATTCGATGACAACCGAGAGCATCGCGAAAAAATCGGCAGGTGACGCCGATCTGGGCGGCCGCTCGGTGGTGGAATCGGTGGCGGCGATGAAGGAGATAGCCGCCAGGATATCGATAATCGACGAGATCGCCAGGCAGACCAACCTGCTGGCCTTGAACGCGGCGATCGAGGCGGCGCGCGCCGGCGAGGCTGGCAAGGGCTTCGCGGTGGTCGCCAGCGAGGTGCGCAAGCTCGCCGAGCGCAGCCAGAAGGCCTCCGGCGAGATCGGCGACCTGTCCAGGAACACGGTTGAGAGTGCCACGAAGGCCGGGGAGATCATGCAGAGACTCGTTCCGGACATCAAGAAGACCGCTGACCTGGTGCAGGAGATATCGAGCGCGTCGCGCGAGCAGAGCACGGGCGTCGACCAGATAGCGAAGGCGGTGAGCCAGCTGGACACTGTGATCCAGCAGAACGCCAGCGCGAGCGAAGAGATGGCGAGCATGGCCGAGGAACTGTCCGGCCAGGCCGGGCAGCTGGCGCAGACGATGGCGTTCTTCAAGGTCCAGACCGCCGACAAAGCGGCGCCCTCAGGCATGGCAGCCAAGAAGCCCGTTGTACACGGTCATCAAGTCACCGTGGCCAACGCGCGTGCCCAGCGAGCAACGGGTTCCACAGCGATCACGCAGAAAACAGCGTCTATCAACGCGAGCGAAGACGACTTCGAAGAATTCTAGGCCTGTCTGGCACTGTACTTATCCAAATCCTGAAACCGTTACCACAAACAGCTGACGCTCCCCGATAAACCTCAAACAAGCAGACAGACCCAGGATTATTCAGGGAACTGGATTGTACGAAGGTATGAATCGATCATACCAACGAACAGTCTATTATTCACGATTTATCCATTACTGTTAATTTGGTTCTTGGTCTCGATCGGCGCGGTGCGCTTCGTTGAACCGACATGTTTTCTGTCAATTAAAGACTTTTCAAGGAGGACATGATGAAGATCAGCGGAAAACTGGTACTTGGTTTCGTGGCCGTGGCCCTTCTGGGAGCTGCGGTCGGTCTGTTTGGCATCATCAGCATGCATCGCATCGAAGCGGCGGACACGATGCTGTACGAGAAGATGACCGTACCCCTCGAGTCGATGGCAGATTTTGGCTCGTCTCTGAACCGAGCCAGGGCAAACACGGTGATGGCGGTACTTTCTGGAAATGCTGCCTATGTGCTGGAGATCGAAAAGAAGGTAGCCGCCCGCCTCGCAACTCTGAAAGAAGAAATGATAAAAATCAATGGAACATTGATCAGTGATACCGAGCGTGCTATTTTTACATCTCTGCAGGAGAATGAAAAGGTATTCGAAAAGGATGCTACGGAAATTCTGGCTCTGATGAAGGCTGGCGACTTGGCAGGTGCTAGAACCGAGACGCTTGGTGAATTCGAGAAAGCCATCAACGAGATGAATATCCTCATCGAAAACCTTACTAAAAGCAAGATCGACGCTGCCAAAGCGCAGTCCGACAATAACACGGAGCTTGCCAATTCGACGACCCTGCTGATGATTATCGTGCTGCTGGTGATCTCAGTGATCTCTGTCATCATCGGCGTGGCGCTTTCCATATCCATATCCAAACCCCTTGGCGTCGCCGTATCGCATCTCGGGGAGATGGCGCTGGGCGATCTGCGCAACGACATTCCAGCCGTATACCTCAAGCGCTCCGACGAGATAGGCGACCTGGCCAAGGCGCTGGATAACCTGTCCAAGGATCTTCGGCGCATCGTCGGGGACATCCTGAGCGCCTCGGACCAGGTGAGTTCGGGTTCCGAGCAGATGTCGTCGACGGCCCAACAGCTGTCGCAGGGCGCCGCCGAACAAGCCGCCAGCGCGGAAGAAGTGTCGGCTTCCGTCGAGGAGATGTCAGCGACGGTAAAGCAGAACACCGACAACTCGATGGCCACCGAGAGCATCGCCACCAAGTCGTCCGGGGATGCCGACCAGGGCGGACGCTCGGTCATGGAGTCGGTAGTGGCGATGAAGGAGATAGCGACGAAGATATCGATCATCGACGAGATAGCCAGGCAGACGAACCTCCTTGCGCTCAACGCCGCGATCGAGGCGGCGCGCGCCGGCGAGGTGCGCAAGCTCGCCGAGCGCAGCCAGCAGGCCTCCGGCGAGATCGGCGACCTGTCCCGAAGCACGGTAGAAGGCGCGACAAAAGCCGGCGAGATCATCCAGAAACTCGTGCCGGATATCAAGAAGACATCCGACCTGGTCCAGGAGATCTCCAGCGCGTCGCGCGAGCAGAGCACCGGCGTGGATCAGATAGCCAAGGCGGTCTCGCAACTGGACACCGTGATACAGCAAAACGCCAGCGCGAGCGAGGAAATGGCGAGCATGGCCGAGGAGCTGTCCGGCCAGGCCGAGCAGCTGGCGCAGACGATGTCGTTCTTCAAAGTGAAGGGTTCGTACACCGAAGGCATCACACCTGCCATCGAGCGTCACGTCGATGTCGCGCGTGTACACAAGGCGAAAATACAACTGGAAAGGGATTACCCGATCCCGATCGCGTCGACAAGAACCAACGGGAATAAACGCAACCTGCGCGGGGGTTCCAGCTCCACGGCGATCACGCCAAGGAAAGAACCAGTCGCCGCGGGCGACGCCGACTTCGAGGAGTTCTAATCATGGCAGACACGATAGAGAACCAATACCTTACCTTCGGGATCGACGGGGACACCTTCGGGATCTCGGTCGGCAAGGTTCGCGAGGTGCTCGAGTACATCAAGCCGACGAAGCTCCCGAGGACCGCTGACTTCCTCAAGGGCCTTATCAACATCAGGGATGTCGGCATTCCGGTAGTAGATCTTCGCGTCAAGTTCGGCCTCCCGGAGAAGGAGGTGACGCAGGACACCGCCATCCTCGTCATCGAGATAGACACGGACGACGGTGAGATCCTGATCGGCGCGGTAGCCGACGAGGTCTACGAGGTTATCGAGATAGATAAAGACCACCTGGAGCCGCCACCGCGCTTCGGCATCAAGATAGACTCGCAGTTCATCAAGAACGTGGGCAAGCGCGACGAGCGGTTCATAATCATACTTGACCTGGCGCGCGCCTTCAGCGACGAGGAGACCAGGAAACTGGAGGGGGCGGTATCCGTGGAGGAAGCCGTTTCGTGAGTCATGGACCATGATGCTGGCGATAGCGAGCGTGCCAAAGGATTGAAAGAAGGAGTAATGCATGAACATCAGCACGGTGATTAAATCGAGCAAGTCAATGATGGATGCCCTGCCGGATGCGGTCATGATAATCGATCCCGATTACAGGATCCGCTATGTCAACCGCAAGACGCTCGATATCCTCGGCTATTCGGCGGAGGACATTGTAGGCAAGATGACAAGCGCGGAATTGTGCGGTGCCTCACAGTGTATTTTGAATGAAAGCCTTGACAAGAAGAAACCATCATCGGGAAACGCCTTCATAAAGACCCGGAGCGGAAACGTGGTTCCAATACGGGTACAAGGAAACGTGCTGTTTGATTCCAGGAAGCGCGTCCTGGGCGCGCTGGAGTACCTGTCGGTCGTTCGACACATCGGCGACCATCTTCTCGCGAACATGGCCGACGCGGCATTCCAGGTGGACAATGATCTGGTGATTCAAAGCATCAATTTGGCGGCATTGCGGGCCCTGGGCTATTCGGAAGAGGAAGTCGTGGGGAAGATGACTTGCGCGCAACTCTGTCGGACTCCCGTGTGCAATACGGCGAACTGCACGATCAAGAACGCGATGAAGGACAAGACAACCGTGGTCGTGACGACCGTAGCCAGGAACAAGGTGGACAACATAATTCCCGTACGGGCGAGTTGCGGGTACCTGTCGGACGAGGCGGGCAACGTGACTGGCGGTTTCGAGATAGTGTCGGCCATCAACCAGGTTGACGAGGGCTTCCTGGCGAACATGGCGGACGCGGCATTCCGTACCGATCTTGATTTGGTCGTCCAGAATATCAACGACGCCGCCCTCAACGCCCTCGGGTATAAAAAGGACGAAGTGATCGGGAAGATGACATGCGCGGAACTATGCAAGACGCCAGTCTGCGGAACGGCGGATTGCACGATAAAGGCCTGTATCAGAACGAACGGCACGGTTGTGGCCGAGACGATCGCAACAACGCGCAGCGGCACGAAAATTCCCGTGCGGGCCAGTTGCGGCGTTCTGCTCAACGCACTCGGGAAGCCATCGGGGGGCTTTGAGGTCATATCGGACAACAGCGCCATCTTTGATATGGTCAACATAGTCGAGTCGGTTTCCAATGGAGATCTTACTAAATCGGTGGATGAAAAATACCTGGCCAGAACCGACAGCATAGGCAAGATGACCAACGCAATCATGGCGATGATAACCGACCTTCGCCGCATCGTTGGTGACATCCTGAACGCCTCGGACCAGGTAAGCTCGGGCTCGGAGCAGATGTCGTCGACGGCGCAGCAGCTGTCGCAGGGAGCGGCGGAACAGGCGGCGAGCGCCGAGGAAGTCTCGGCCTCCGTCGAGGAGATGTCCGCGACCGTCAAGCAGAACACCGACAACTCGATGGCCACCGAGAGCATAGCGACCAAGTCATCGGGCGACGCGGAACTGGGCGGCAAGTCGGTTATGGAATCGGTCTCGGCGATGAAGGAAATCGCCACAAAGATATCGATCATCGACGAGATAGCCAGGCAGACAAACCTCCTGGCCCTGAACGCCGCGATAGAGGCGGCGCGCGCCGGAGAGGCGGGCAAGGGCTTCGCGGTGGTAGCCGGCGAGGTACGCAAGCTTGCGGAACGGAGCCAGAAGGCCTCAGGCGAGATCGGCG
>CAZKJA010000206.1:0-7037 GCA_964552925.1 uncultured Treponemataceae bacterium | reverse complement strand
GAGCGTCTTGTCAGCCGCGAGGATGCTCGTTCTTTTTGCCCCTGATTGATTGATGAGTATGAAGCCCATCGCGATAGCCAGCGCGAGCGGTGCTATGGACAGGATAAGCAGCTTCTTCTTGAGCGACATTTGTAGCTCCTCTGGCTTGAAGCATCCTGGTGGAAGCTTGCGACGGGCATCAAGCTGTCAATTGAGCACTATGGGCACTATCGCTATGATGACTATAGCTCCCAATGCTAGGTCGCTCCATCGAGCCCCTATGTAACGTGGCAAAGGCGAAACCGTCGATGGCTGAACTTCTTGAATATAATAGACTGAAAAGAGAATCTCGTCGATATCTTTCATTGGAGAAGCCAGCCTGACCGTCTTCCTTTTTTCAAGGAACCTGTCGTATGTTCGCAAGCCTTCGGCAAAGAAGCGGCCGAATTTGCCCGGGAGGCGGAATGAGGATCCAAGGCATGCCTTGGAGATCATAATCAGCGCCTCGAAGGTGACCGCTTTCTCTATGCCCTCGAGGAGCGCGAGTTCGGTTATCACCACGGGGCCCCACTCCGCAAGCTTCCGGCCAAGCGGCACGAGGAGGTTGGCGCCGATAATGCCGGCCATCACGACCGTGGTCATGACAAGCGAAACCCGGCGGCCGGACAGCAAGGCGGCTGCCATGGCGCTGGCCAGTATCGCTATTCGGCCGGCGAGCGCCGGCTGGAATACCAGAATCACCGAAAGGGCGACTCCCGTGAGCGCGAGTCTGGAGGGGTCGAAGCACGCTTCCCACCGGGCGCGGCGTTCCTCCCGGCTCACCGACGTTCCTCCCTGATGCGGGCGAGCCATACGGAACTCGATGCGAAGGATTGGGTAAAGGCGCCGAGCGCGAGGCCGGAAACCAGTGCAAGGCCAAGGAACGCCGGAGCCATCAGCCGGGCGCTCGCGCCGAAGACGAAAAAGCGGGCAAGCACTACTTGGGTCATGTTCGAGGCGACAGCGCCCGCGACGCAAAGGCCGACGTAGGACAGCAGCCTCGGGCCGGCTATGGCGCGCAAAGCGCGCATGAGGAGGGCGCTCGCCAGGGTGCCGGTTAGCGAGAATAGCGCTACATACGAGAACAGCGACCCCGTGAGCACGCTCATGCCGACGACTTTAAGCAGGGCGAGCGCCATGTAATGGCCGAAGGGCAGGAGATCGACCGCGATCAGGATGGGAAGGTTTGCAAGTCCGAGGCGCATGAACGGGATGGGGCGGGGCAACATGTACTCGATTGTCGACAGGAAGAAGGCGAGGCCGGCGAGGAAAGCTGTCAGCTTCCTTGTGGCATCGCCGGGGTTTCCGGACAGCTCAGCGGACGTTTGCGTCGACGGCATCGCCTGACTCCGATCCATCGATGCGCACGAACACGCCGTTTGGCAGACACGCCGACCAGTCGCCCGTGCGGCGCAAGGGCGGCGAGGCTATGCAAGTCTTGTTGGCGCACGGCGATTCATGGATGCTGACTTCCCCGTTCTCTATATGTATCACTGTGAGCCCGAGGAGGCCTTCCACTTCCACTGTCCTGTCCTCCGCCAGCGGATATATCCATTCACCGCCGGCCGAGGATACCACGACCGATGCGGGGGCGGGTCCCGCGTACACGAATACCGATGCCGCGACCAAGGCGCCCGCAGCCAGGGCGATGATCGCGATATCGAGTATTTTCAGAACGTTTTTAGTGGCCGCACCCACTGCAGCCACACCCACCCTCGTCGTCGCACGAGCCATCGCCGCATGAACCTTCGTCATCGCAGCCGCACCCGTGGTCGTCATGGCTGTGGCCGTGAACATGGCCGTGCTCGAGTTCGTCGACGCTGGCTTCGCGCACATCCTTCACGGTGACCGCGAAATGCAGGCTCTGCCCCGCGAGAGGATGGTTGGCGTCTATTTTGACTTCATCGTCGGCTACACCCACGACCGTCACGACCTTGACGCCGTCTTCTTCCTGGGTCTGGAACTGCATACCTACTTCGATCTTCTCGGGATCGGCGAAATCCTTCTTGGAGACCGAGAATACGAGTTCCTCGTCCCTCTCGCCGTAGGCATCCGCGGGGGCGATGACGCAGGAGACCGAATCGCCGGCCTTCTTGCCTTCGAGGTGCTTCTCGAGGCCTGTGATGATATTTTCGTTTCCGTGCAGGTATACGAGCGGCTCGCCGTCGGACTGGTCAATAAGGACGCCCGAGCTGTTCTTGAGCACGTAGTCGATAGATACTACGCGATTTTTCTGGATATCCATGTGTGCCTTCCTTAGGTAGGGACGTATGAGTCGAAGGGCGGGATCGAACGGAACGAAGCTGACCAGTGCGGTGGCGGGCTTCATACCCCGACCTGGATGTCCGTAAAGAATACGCCTTTTCGCCTGTCATAAGGTACCGATTTTGTCATGTATGATCAAGTCTGGATTCCGTAAACCAACCGGCCGCGGAAATGACGCAGGTTCAGGGTGACTTGTCAAACGGGGACTCTTCCCCGGGCAGCGAAAAGCCGATAGATAGGGAAGGGGCTCAAGCAACCAAGCAAGCGATCGGAGTTACGGTTTTGGACACACGGAACAAGGTATCCCCACTCATACTAGTATCGTGCCTTGCCCTGTTTGCGGTAGGCGCGGCTCTTTTCACTGACTTGGTCATCGCTGCCATGGGTGGCGAGACCGGACCTGGCGCCTTTCTGATGGACGGCTTGTCCTGGGCAGCCTTCCTGGTGCCCGCCTACCCCTGGATGGGCGCCCTCATCGTTGCCATGCCTGGATTTCGGTTGGACCTCCTCTTTGCCCTGGTCGCCAGTCTGGCGCCCTTCGCTTCCATCGCGCTCACCGCGCGCCTTCTCGACGATCCCGTCGAGGCGTTCCGGATCTACCCGGGGCTCAAGGCGATCGGCGCCAACGGCATGGCGGCCGTGGGCTTCGGCGTCACTCTCATCCTCGTGGCCTCGCTGACAGCGCTCGCAAGCCGTTTCGGCCGGCCGGCGGCGCTCGCGGCGGATACGGCGGACGACGGGTCCGAAGACCTGCCAGACTACGAGCCACGCGTGCTCGAACTCAGCCTTCCGGACAATCCGAAGATGCCTTTCGCGGGTCAGGTGGAGACCCTCCAGTCCCAGGGCGACGCGGTCTCCGCCCGGCTTGATCAAGCCTCACCGCCTGCCTCCGTGCCGGTCGAGGATCTGGAAATCGTGGAAGACTTCGAGGACGGCTCGGTCGAGCCCGGGGACGACGAGGCTCCCATACCGCTGATGTTCAAGCGCCCGGCTACTACAGTGCCCCTGGAATCCCGCGATCCCGCTCTCGACGCCGACTACTGGAGCGACGACAACTCCGTCGGCGAGGACGGCTCCGAAGACGACGGTGGCTTGGCCGACGACGGTGCCGAAATGATCCCCCGCCCCTCCCTGCTGCCCAGAGTCGAGACCTTTTTCGACGGCGAACATGAACAGGCGGTCCGCGACGGGACAGTCGCGGGGAAGGCCGCGCCCGCCGGCCGCGCTGTCACGCTCCTTCCGGCAAAGAGGCCCGGCAGGAAACCGGTCGTCAAGTACGCGCTCCCGATCGAGGGAATCCTTACCGCCTATCCGGACGGCCAGTACTGGATAATCGACGACAAGACGCGCCATGCCGCAGAGGTCCTGCGGGAGACGCTCAAGGAGTTCGGTATCGCGGCCGAGGTCACCGGCATACGCAAGGGGCCGGTGATTACGATGTTCGAGATACTGCCCGCCCCCGGCGTCCGCCTCTCGAAGATAGCCAACCTGTGCGACAACATAGCCCTGCGCCTGGCAGCCTCGAGTGTACGCATCGTCGCCCCCATACCCGGCAAGCACGCCGTAGGCATCGAGGTGCCCAACGAACGCCGCTCGATCGTGTCGTTCAGGGAGATCGTGGAGAACGAGGTATTCAAGAACGCCAAGATGGAGGTGCCGGTCGTCCTCGGGAAGGACATCACCGGCGACGTCCAGGTCGTCGAGCTGACCCAGACGCCCCATCTCCTGATCGCCGGAGCCACCGGCTCGGGCAAGTCTGTCTGCGTCAACTCGATCATCCTGTCGATCCTGTACAAGCGCTCGTTCAACGAGGTCAAGCTGATCCTGATAGACCCCAAGATAGTCGAGCTGAAGCTGTACAACGGCATACCCCACCTACTGACGCCCGTGATCACCGAGCCCAAGCGCGCCTTCCAGGCCCTGCAGTACTGCATATGCGAGATGGAGCGGCGCTACAGCCTGCTCGATGCGATGGGCGTACGCGACATCAAGAGCTACAACCGCAAGATAGTCGAGAAGGTGATGGCCACGGACAAGCTCCCGTACATCGTCGTCGTGATAGACGAATTCGCCGACCTGATGGCGACCACCGGAAAGGAGCTCGAGTCGACGCTCGCGCGCCTCGCGGCGATGTCGCGTGCCGTCGGCATCCACCTCGTGCTCGCCACCCAGCGCCCGAGCATCGACGTGATCACCGGCCTCATCAAGGCGAACATCCCCAGCCGCATAGCGTTCATGGTCGCCAGCAAGTTCGACTCCCGCATCATCATCGACATGGTCGGCGCCGAGAAGCTCCTGGGCCGCGGCGACATGCTGTATTCGAGCGCGACCGACGCGTTCCCCGTACGCATGCAGGGAGCCTTCGTCTCCGAAGACGAGGTCGAGCGCGTCGTCGCCTACGTGAAGACTCTTGGCGAGCCCGACTACATCGACGACGAGATATTCGTCGACGACGAGGAGGACGAAGGCCCGTCGCTGTTCGACGAAGAGGACGACGACCCCCTGTACGAGAAGGCCCTCGAGATTGTCCTGTCGCAAGGCAAGGCGAGCGCCAGCTTCCTCCAGCGCAAGCTCAAAATAGGCTACAACCGCGCGGCCCGCCTCGTCGAGCTTATGGAAGAAAAAGGTATAGTCGGCAAAGCCCAGGGCTCCAAGCCGCGCGACCTGATGCACAACCCCGAGATGGGCAGAGTCCCCAACCCGCGCGCGCGCTACGTGCCGGACTTCACGCCGGAGGAGGATGCGGCGGAGCAAACCGAAGGCGACGCGGACGGCGACGAGGCTTGATAGGGCGTAGGACAACGAAGAGGAAAAGAGAAGAAAAGATTAGAAAGAGATAATCAATAAGAATCTCAACACAGAGACGCAGAAAAGATGAGTGATCGGTAATAAGTGGGAAATGCGGTATCTTCTACTGATCACTCCCAAGATAATTTTCCATAAAGGCAGAATACTATGAGCATCGTGGGTCGCTATGAGTATCGCTAGCGCGTGCCTTCTATACTTCTCTCCTACCGGAGCCACGAGGCGAATCGCCGGGGCTATCGCCGAGGGACTTCATCCCGCAAGGACGGAGACGCTCGATATAACGAGCGCCTCCCGGCGGCGGCTCGCCCCGCGCAGGATCGCGGCCGATATCCTGATACTCGGATTCCCCGTCTACGAGGAGCATGTACCGGAACCGGTCCTCGATTACCTCCATGAGACCGCGATAGAGGCGAGCGCGGCCATAGCGTTCTGCTCCTACGGCAATATCGGATACGGCATGAGCCTCGTCGAAATTCACCGAGCCATGGAAGAGAAGGGTATCGGTATTCTCTCGATGGGGGCGTTCGTCGGTCGGCATTCCTTCGCGACCGACGAGGCTCCATTGGCGAGCGGCCGACCGGATAGCGACGATCTTGCCCGGGCTGTCGTATTGGGCAGGGATGCCGAGGATAGATACGCCATAAGAAAATACCTATCCAGCGAGGACGTCCCGGGAAAGCTACCGTTGATGGCCAGGGTGCTTCCCAGGAACAGCGCGCGGCTCTTCACGAAGGCTCCCGTGGTCAACGATCGGTGCGCGGGCTGCGGAGCGTGCAGGATGAAGTGCCCGGTGGACGCCATAGACGAGTCGTACGGAATCGACGAGAAGAAATGTCTGAGATGTTTCGCGTGCGTGAGCGCCTGCGGCCTCGGGGCGAGGAAGATCGAGTACAAGCTGGGTTTCCTCGTGAGGTCGATGCTGAATACCAGTAACAAGAGGGCGAAAGCCGACCTCATTATATAACTCCCGCCGTTCGGCATTCAGTCGTTCACCCGGATCGTCCCCTCCTTGAAATTCCGGCCGTTTTCGTGTAATAATAATGGCCTACCCGAACAAGACCATCATCTTCTCGCGGCGAGGCAAATCTCCCTTATCTTTAAGGAGTTTGCATGAGCATCCCCGAACGAAACAAGAAACCAGGCGTCAGCTATGCCTTCGCGCCGGATGGCATCGAGCTGCCCGTCATCGACGTGGAGCACCCTGCCTTTCGTGTGGCCCCGGCCGCCCTCGAAGCCGCTACGCGGCCTGGCGCCATGAAAAAGCCGTCCCGAATCCAGACTATGCTGCTTAAGCCGATGCTACGTGGCTCCCTGTTGGCTCGCACGATCTCCGGGGCGAGCGGCAGCTACGCCAGCGGTCTTGGTATCTATCTCATGAAGCTGGGAGCCGACAACCTCGGCGAGGGATGGGCCAGGAAGATTGACCGCGCGATCGTGTCGTCGTTGCCTTGCCTGTCCGCCCGGATGCGCCTCGAAGCGACGGCGCGCCTCGAGGCTGAATCGCTCGTCGCCATCCTGTCGGCCCGCGGCGAGGGGGCGCGGATCCACGTCTTGAATATCGCCGGCGGACCCGCCTCGGATACCCTCAACGCGCTCATGATGGCGCACAGGCGGGATCCCTTTGCGCTCGCAGGCGCGGATATCCGCCTGGAGATCCTGGACGCCGACGGGGATGGGCCGGAGTTTGCCGTCCGCGCCCTCGCCGCCTTGAAGGCTGCGGGCGGACCGCTCGCGGGACTTCGCGTCGACATCGAGCGACGGGCCTACGATTGGAACGACGCGCCGGTGCTCGCGGACCGCCTGCGCGCCATCGGCGACGGCGGTCGCGGCGGGGAAGGCGCCGGCGTGATGATATGCTCCGAGGGCGGCCTGTTCGAATACGCGTCGGACGCGGTGATCGTGTCGACCCTCGAGGTCGCCCGAGCGAATGCTCCCTGTGATGCCAT
>CAZKJA010000205.1:5528-7091 GCA_964552925.1 uncultured Treponemataceae bacterium | reverse complement strand
CTTGCCATCGTCAAGGCGATCGCCACGATGTACGGAGCATCGTGCACGCTCGCGAACATGCCGGGAGGAGGTTGCCGATTCGAACTCGGATTGCCTGGGGCAGATCGCGTATAGCTGATTTCCAGCCAATTTCCCCACGCTTCCGCGATCAGGCAGATGGTTCAGGCGCGGACTTTTGATCCAGCGTGAACGAAGAGACGGTCTTGGCCAGCTCCTCGGCCTGCGTGGAAAGGGTGTCCGCGGTACCGGACAGTTGTTCGGAATGGGCTGCATTGCGCTGGATTACCTTGTCGAGCTCCGCCATGGCCTTGGTTATCTCAGTGATCCCTGCCTGTTGTTCGGTCGTCGCCGCGAGGATTTCCTGTATCAGGTCGGCGGTACGCCGGATTTCCGGAACCAACTCCGAAAAGGTTTTGTCTGTCTCCTCGGCTATGGCAGCGCTGGTCTGCGTCATGTGGATTATCTCTCCGGCCGCATTCTGGCTCCGCTCCGCCAGTTTGCGGATTTCGCTTGCGACTACCGCGAAGCCTTTGCCGGATTCGCCGGCTCGGGCCGCCTCTATGGCCGCGTTCAGCGCCAACAGGTTCGTATTGCGCGCGATGTCCTCGATTACCGCGACTTTCAGGGCTATCGCTTTCATAGCCTCCAGGGTTCGCTTTAGAACCTCCTGCCCCGCGAGCGTCTTCGTCGCCGCTGACCGCGATATCGTCGCGGTGGTCTGCGCGTTGTCGGTTGCCTGCTTGGTACCGGCCTCCATCTGCTCCATCGACGACGATATCTCTTCCACGGCGGCTGCTTGCTGCGAAGCCCCCTCGGCAAGCGCGTTCGAAGCCGACGACAGTTCCGCGCTACCCATCGCGACGCCGTCGGATATCCTGCTGATCGTAGCCATTGTAGCGTTGAGCTGGCGGACCATCTCATCCACCGCGTTGAGGACGGCGCCGGCTTCGTCGGTCCTCGTCGTGGCCACGCGAACCGAAAGATCCCCGCTTGCCACGAGCTGTGTAACCCGGACCACATTGTCGAGCGGGCGCAGCGAACGCGCCGTCACAAAAATGATTATGGCGAGAGTCAACAGCATTATGACTCCCGAGGTGACGCCGCTTGTCACGATCGAAGTCTTGAGCGCGGCCCGGCTCGTGTCCAGGTTCTCCATGAGGAGCACATGGCCAATCTCCGCGCCGCTGTAATCCTCGAGCGGAATTGCCCCCGTGATGTACGCCGATCCGTCCAACACAAACTCGTCACCTATCGGAGCCGCCTTCGACGCTATCGTTTTGGATGCTTCCGATGAGAATGAATAGTATTGGACGCCGTGCGCGAGCACATCGCCCGAACCGTCGGCGAGCCTGCCCGCCGCTTTGAAGACCTCTGGCTTGATCCCCACGGCGAATTCCAGATCGAAGGTCGAGCGGATTCCCTCCACGATGGCAGAAACTGAGCCGCCGAGCTCGACCGAGCCTATATGCTTGCCGTCAAAATATACCGGGTACACTACTCTGGTACCCGGGCCGCCCCGTCCGACTTCAAGCCCGATCACCGGTTTCTTCGAACGGTTGGTTT
>CAZKJA010000205.1:0-5518 GCA_964552925.1 uncultured Treponemataceae bacterium | reverse complement strand
TGGTTTCCACCACTGTGGCCCTGAACGCTGAAAGGTCGTCGCCAAAAGTCTTCGGCGAATGCAGGCGCAGGAAGCTCGTGGCAGGCGGGAGGTGGTACTGGAATTGCTCGATACCGTAATGCTCTTTCATCGAGGCGAACAGGCTCGATTCCCTTGCTATCAAGGTAGCGCGGTCCCCCGCGGCGAAGGCTCCGACTGCGGTGTCGTCGGTAAGGATCGATTCGACGGAAAGCGACAGGCTGTTGAGGTTCTGCTTGAGCGCCGCGTTGAAGCTCTCGGCGGCTCCGTCGAATAACTGCCTGGTGGCCGCTTGCGTCTGGCTACCGGCTTGCAGGACCTGGCGAAGGATATTGATGCCGCTCAGCACTACAATGCCCAAGGATACGACGACGATGATTGTCGTCTTCATGGAGCTTTTTTTCATCCGCAGTCTCCTTCTTAAACAAACGAGCTATGTTGTGCCTGTGAATTTCCCTCGGCTTTATCCATCTTAACCCGCCTTCCGGCGTATGGAAAGCTAATAACAGCCGAGTCTTCGGCTGAAAACCGGAATTGAAAAACATGAACGGCATGGTGTACAGTACATAGCCCATCATTTTTTGATCATCGAGCCTATCTATCTGCAAGGGGATATTGAATGAGAGTAGCAAGCATGTCGCTGCGGGCCAAGCTGGTCTTGATCATGGCCATCCTCGTCTCCATCGTATTCGGCTTGAGCGCCGCGCTTTCCGCGATTCGCGTGCGTTCCGATGCGGAGCGGCAAGCCTTCGAGTATATGCAGGCGCTTTCCCGGGAATATGGCTACAAATCCCAGGCCTTGATAGCGGTACCGCTCAATTCCATTCGGACCCTGGCCCAATTGGTCGTCGCCATCGATGATATAGCACCGGCGGGCAGGCGCCCCTTCCTCATGGGCGCGCTTGGGGGCATGCTCAGACAGAATCCAGATTTCTTCGGGATATGGATGGTAACCGAGCCCGAAGCCCTGGGTGACCGCGACGCGAACTTCGCGGGAAACACCTCGCTGGGCAGCGACTCGCTCGGGGTTTTCAACCCGTATTTCTACCGTGACAACAACGCGGTCGCCATTGCCGTGGACGATGTGTCGGCCGACTATGACGAGCCATATTATTCGGTGCCCAAAACGACCGGCAAGGAATATGTATCAGAACCATATTTCGAGGATTCCGCGGGCGCCGCCGGCGTGTGGATGTTCAGCCTGTCGGCCCCTGTCATCAGGGATGACAAGGTGATAGGCGTCGTCGGCATCGATATCGATGTCGATACGCTCCAGAAAGCATTGTCCGGGGTCAAGCTGTATGAAAGCGGCTTCCTGCGGTTCATCTCCAACAAGGGACTCATAATCGTGCATCCGGACGCCGAGCGTATCGGCCAGGTCGCGCCCGAATGGACCGACGCGAAGGAAGCGCATATCCTGGAGTCGGTGATGGGCGGCAAGGTAGTGACTGACAAGGCTTTGTCGTTATCGACCAAGTCGATAATGGTGAAGACCTTCGTACCCGTGTATCTGGGCCGGGACTCGGCACCCTGGATTGTCGGCACCGTCGTACCGATACCCGAGATCTACGCCGCGGCCGAAGAAGTGGCAAGCGCCTTGATCGCGATAATGGGTTTCGGCTTCCTGTTCGTCATAGGCGGCATCTTCCTGGCCGGGTCGATCCTCACCAAGCCCTTGGCATTCGCCTCGGAAGCGCTGAAGGAAATTTCGCAAGGCGACGCGGACCTGGGCAAGCGGCTCAAGGTCAGCTCGAAGGACGAGGTCGGCCAGATCTCGTCGAACTTCAACGATTTTGTGTCGATGCTTGACGATCTCATACGCAAGGTGCGTGATTCACTTGAAAAGCTCGCATCGGTGGGGGAAGGACTGTCGGCGAGCATGGAGCAGACTTCCTCGGCGGTCTACGAGATCAACTCGAATATCGAGAGCATAAAGAACCGGACCTCCGATCAAACGGCAACCGTGGGCAAAGTCAGCGGAACGATGGAAAGCATAACAGGCACCATCAATACCCTTGACAGGCGGGTCGAGGCCCTGAACGGAAGCATAGGGGACAGCTCGGCCGCGATAGAGGAGATGATCGCGAATATCGCCTCGGTGAGCACGATGGTCGAGCGGAGTATGGACGATATCGGCTCGCTCAACACCTTGTCAGAAACTGGCTATTCAAAGCTGACTATCGTCACCTCGACCATAGCCGACATAGTCAAAGAATCCGCGGGCCTGCTCGAAGCCAACTCGGTGATACAGGCGATTTCCGCGCAGACCAACCTGCTGGCGATGAACGCCGCCATCGAGGCCGCGCATGCCGGCGACGCGGGCAGCGGTTTCGCTGTTGTCGCGGATGAGATACGCAAGCTGGCCGAGGACTCCTCGTTGCAGTCGAAGACTATCTCGAAGGTGCTCAAGTCGTTCAAGACGCTGATTGAAGCAGTCGTCAAGGCATCCGCCGACGCCGGAGCCTCGTTCGAGTCGGTACGGAGCTCGGTGAGCCGCGTCGTGTCGGTCCAGGAGAACATCAGCGCCTCTATGGAGGAGCAGAACGCCGGCAGCAGGATGATCCTCGAATCCCTCGAGAAACTCAAGACGGTCTCCGCCGATGTGGAAGCCGGCGCGGAAAAACTTCATGCCGCCAGCGATACCGTTCTGGCGGAGACCCAGAGCCTGGTCGCGATCACACGGGAAATCACCAGCGGCATCTCCGAGATGACTATAGGCACCAAGGAGATAAACGCGGCGATTTCCGGCGTCGTCGAATTGAGCCAGACCAACAGCGAAAGCATCCAGGCGGTGCGTGGCGAGGTTGCCAGGTTCAAGTCTTCTTGATGTATTTCTGGGCATCCATAGCGACAGCGGCGACGATTATAACGCCCTTGATGATGTACTGGAAGTACTGGTCCATGCCGATGAAGGTCATGCCGTAACTTATCACGGTGAACATCAGGACGCCCGCGATCGCGCCCGACACCTTGCCGATGCCTCCGGAGAACGATATGCCGCCGACCACGCAGGCGGCTATCGCGTCGAGCTCGTACCCGTTGCCGGTACCGTTGTTGGCGCTGCCGATGCGGGCCGCCTCGAGGAAGCCGCTGATGCCGTACAGGACGCCGGCCATTATGTACACGAGCACGATCGTCTTGCCCACGTTGACGCCGGAGACCTTGGCCGCTTCGGGGTTGCCGCCGACCGCGTACAGGTTCTTGCCGAAGGTCGTCTTGTTCCACAGTACCCACACGACGACGCTTACGACGGCCGCGTAGATCACCAGGTTGGGAACGCCGAAGGTCTCGCCTATGACGAATTGCGTGTACCGGGTGTCGAATCCTCCGATAGGCTGGGGGCCGGGGGCGCCGGACGCGAAGTAGATCGACATTATCCCGTACAGCGTTATCGACATGCCGAGCGTGGCGAGGAACGGGTGGATCTTGAACTTGGCCACGACCCAGCCGTTTATCGCGCTGAAGAACGCGCTGACAGCGATCGCGGCGAGCAAGGGCACGAACAGCGGCAGCGCCGCCATGTCGGGATAGAATCGCGAGGCGTACTCGGCGCGCTGCAGGAGGGAACCGGCGATGACCGCGGCGAAGCCGACCGATCGTCCGAGCGACAGGTCGGTACCCTGCGTTATGATGATGCCCCCGACGCCGAAGGCGAGTATCAGGCGAACGGCGCTCTGCGTCAGGATGTTACGGAGCACGTTCGGCGATACGAATGAAGGTTCGCTTATGATGATGAACAGGATGATCATGAGGATGGCGATGACGATGGCGTTCTTGACCAGAAGGTCCTTCCATTGCTCCTTCGTCTTCGGGATTCGTTTGCTGATGTCGATGCCGGTCATACTTCGGCCTCCCGCGAATTGTTGAGGTATTTCATCGCCAGGTGGAATATTTCCGTCTGGTCGGTCTTGTCGGTTTCGACGATGCCCGCCATGTAGCCGTTGCTCATCACGAGTATCCTGTTGGTGATTCCTATGAGTTCCGGCATCTCCGACGATACCACGATGACCGATTTGCCGCTCTTGGCCAAGTTTATTATAAGCTGGTAGATCTCGTATTTGGCCCCGACGTCTATGCCGCGCGTCGGCTCGTCGAGCAGGAGGATGTCCGGGTTCGTAAGGAGCCAGCGGCCGATTATCACCTTCTGCTGGTTGCCGCCGCTCAGGGAGCGTATCGGTTCGCGTTTGCTCGGGGTCTTGATGCGCATCGCCTTGATCTGGGAATCGGCGTCGCGCTCGAGCTTCGCGTCGACCAGGAAACCGAGCCTGTTCTTGTACGCCTCGATATTCGCGATTGTGGAATTGAAGGTGATGTCCGAGAGCGGGTAGATGCCCGTCTCGCGCCGCTCTTCGGTCAGGTAGGCGAAATGGTTCTTGATCGACCTGTTCGGGCTGTTGTTGCGTATCATCTTGCCGTCGACGAACAACTCGCCGGTTTCAAGGGACCTGACCCCGAACAGCGATTCCATAAGTTCGGTACGGCCCGCGCCCACGAGCCCCGCGACGCCGAGTATCTCCCCCCGCCTGAGTTCGAAACTGATGTCGTGGACGACGGGAGGATATCTCGTCGTGATTCCGCGGACCGACATGTGCACATCGCCGGGAACGTTGGTCTTGGGTGGGAAACGGTCCTCGAGATCGCGGCCCACCATCATGTTTACGACCTTTTCCAGGCTCAGGTCCTTGATGCCGCCGGTTCCGACGTACTTGCCGTCACGGAGCACGGTGACGTAATCGGAGATGCGAAAAATCTCGTCCATCTTGTGCGATATATATATTATGCCGACGCCCTGCTTCTTGAGCACGCCTATGATGTTGAACAGGGTTTCGACCTCGTTGTCGGTGAGGGACGAAGTGGGTTCGTCGAGGACTATTATTTTGGCGTTGTATGAAATCGCCTTGGCTATCTCGACCATCTGCCTCTGTGATACCGACAGCCTGCTCAGCAGCGTGTCGGGGTCGAGATGGATGTTGATTTTATCGAATAGTTCCAGCGTATCCGCGCGCATCTTCTTCTCGTCGATGAACAGGCCTTTAATAGGGTATCGACCCAGCCATATGTTGTCGCTGATAGAGCGCTGCGTCACCTGGTTCAGTTCCTGGTGGACCATCGAGACGCCGTTCTCCAGCGCGTGCTTGGGATCGGTGAAGTTGAAAGGTTTGCCGTCGAGGTAAAACTCCCCGGCGTCCTGCCTGTAGATGCCAAAGAGGCATTTCATCAGGGTGGATTTGCCGGCTCCGTTCTCGCCCATCAGCGAATGAACCGTCCCGGCCTGTACTTCAAGGTGCACGTCGCTGAGTACCTGGACACCGGAAAACGCCTTGCACACTCCCCTGATGCTCAGAAGATTGTCCTGCATAGTGCTCCCCCCCTGTAAACCCGAATATCTCACACCTTGCCAAGAGTTTAGAGTAACTCATTGGTGTTCAAATAAAAGCGGCAAGGCCCGCGTAATCAGGCTGATCCCGGCGTCGCTCCTCGTCTCGGTGCTCACATACCA